>JBBECT010000004.1:0-65519 GCA_040881665.1 Actinomycetota bacterium | reverse complement strand
CGTTGTTCCCGCCTCCGTTGTTCCCGCCTCCGTCGTTGTTCCCGCCCCCGTTGTTCCCGCCTCCGTCGTTGTTGCCCCCGCCGTTGTTGCTTCCGCCACCGTCGTTGTTCCCCCCGCCGTTGTTGCCCCCGCCGTCGTTCCCGCCCCCGTCGTTCCCGCCACCGTCGTTCCCGCCGTCGTTCCCGCTACCGTCGTTCCCGCTACCGTCGTTCCCGCCACCGTCGTTCCCGCCACCGTCGTTCCCGCCGGCGGGCGTGCCCTCGTCGGTCGTCGGGTCGGGTGATCCGCCGCTGGTCTGCGAGGGAGAGGTGATCGGCGACGTGGAGGGATCGGTTGTGCCGGCATCCGATCCGGGGATGTCGACGCCGGGCGGCACGATGCCGTCCTCGATGAAGTCCCCGAGGTCTTCCTCGGCCCAGGGGAACACCGGAGCGAGGATCGTGAGGACGGCCGCCGCCACGCGTTCGGGAGCGGTTTGGATCACGGGGCGCAGCTTCTCCTCGACGACCGCGTCCAGCTCGGCGACTTCCTCGTCGCTGGCTCCCGCATCGATCGCACGCTGTCGTTCCTCGACGAGCTCTCGGGCAAGGTTCGGGGCTTCCTCGACATCGAATCCCTGGAGGCTGACGACGAGTGCATCCACCCGGTTGAGTGACGCCTCGACATAGATGCTCGGGCTCGGCCCTTCGGCCACGCCGGCGAACTGCGGTCCAGCCTGCTGGGGGAAGAGCGCATCGCTCAGCGACGAGCGCGACAGCACCAATGAGACCGCCAGCAACAGCGCCGCGGCTCCGGCGAGTATCGGCACCAGGCGCTGGCGCCCGCCACCGAGCCACAACGAGAGACGTTCGGGTACGAGTCGACGCTTCGGCGTGTCCTCGAGTCCGAATTCCGGAACGAGCAAGGGCGCAGCGGCGGCGGCATCGGGAACGTGCACGTCCTGCGGACGGACGGGGACGGGAGTGGCGGGAGCCACCGCTCCCAACGCCGACGCGGGCTCAGCCGTGATCGTGCGAAGCACCAACGCGAGATCGACGAGGCCGACACCGGCCTCGAGGTAGGAGTCCGCGCCGCGGGTCGCGCTCATCGCCGGCCCCGCGGAACCCTCGGGAGTGACGACGACGATCCGGGTGGAGGGCGCCTGCGCGCGGAGACGGTGGATCGCCTCCTGAGCTTCCTCGGCCGCGATCGATTCCTGGAGGATCACCGCGTCGGCGCCGAACTTCGCCGCCATCCAGGCAGCGTCCTCTGCGCGGGCGGCGTCGCCCACGATCTCGAAGCCGTCCTCCTGCAGGAAGAACCGCACGATGTCACGGTTCATCGCCGAGTCGGCAGCGATCACGACCCGAAGCGGACCCTCCGGGTTCATCTAGGTCACCTCTGTCATGTGTCTGGGCTCACTCCTCGGGGGCGGAGCGCTCCGCACCACCTTTATCGGTCCCCGGGGCCCCGTCCAGGAGTCCCAGAAGGCTAAAATCGCAGGTGGCACGGGTGTCCCCGACCGGGGGATACTGTCGCGCGACCGGGTGACGACCTGTCGTTCGTGCACGAGCCTGACACACCTTCGCGCGCGCCGGTCGCTGGGCATGCTAGGTGCCGCCCCCGTGCCTCGCATCGGGTGTCCTGCGTACGGGGAACGGACCAGCCCGCGGCTGGACGCTCCGGCCGACCTCGACGAACCCTTCCTCCCGGCGCGCGGGCGCGTCCCCCGTCGGCCCCGTGTACCATCGAGGAGAACGCATCAGGAGCGGCTCGCCTCCCGGGGAGAGGAGGGAGCCCGGCAACCTGGGACGGACACCCAAGGTGCCTCCCGCGCGAGCGGGGATGTGGCCGGATCGATCGGCAACGAATTGTCCGAGGCGGACCCGCCTTCCCGATGCGGACGGCGGGTCCTTTCGCGTTCCTCGGCGATCCCGGCCCTCCCGCTCCGCGGAGCATCTCGATCGGATCGCAGGCGATCCGGGAAGGAGGAAGGCCGATGCGCGCATCCGACGATGCATCGAGACGTGTGCGAGGTGAAGCTCCCGCGCGCGCTCTGTCGCCACGACAGCGACTGGTCGCGCTCGCGAACGAGTTCTGCTTCGAGACGAGGAAGCTGTTCGGGATGTGGGGCAAGGTCGACGTCACCGTCGTGGGTGTCAGCCTGGACGCCCTCGCTGCGACCGTCCGGACGCGTCGCCGCGACGACCCCGCCCCTCTGGTGGAGAACGTTCGCAACGGACTCGCGAACCACCTCGAGGACCTGATCCCCTGTCCTCGCGCGCACCTGTACTACTCCAACCCGGACCTCGGGATCGAGCTCCGGGAGTTCGATCTCCCCTTCTTCGATCCCCGGCGGTCCGAACCGCTGCCGAGCAGCGTGATGCTGTTCGAGGACCTCGTGGCGGCGGAGCGGGACGGGTATCGCGGCGCAGCCCGACGGGCGTGGACGGCCCTGCTCGCGGAGCGGCAACGTGACGGTGTGTCCCGTCGGCGTGCGTGAGGCGGATCGCTCCGGTATCGTCCGGCGAACCGCGGTGCCCCTCGCCGCGACCGAGGGACGAGGAGGAACGACACGATGGCGATCGCGAAGGTGCAGTTCGTCGTACTCGACGCTCGCGACACGGAGGTCCTGTCGGCGTTCTGGTGCGCGGTATTGGGCACGACGGAGGACTCTCGGATCGGCGGGGATTCGTTCGTGCTGCTGAAGGCCACGGAGAACGCCGCGCCGCTCGCGTTGCAGAAGGTGGACGATGCGAAGGCGGGGAAGAACCGGATGCACCTCGAGCTGTCGGTCGCCGATCTCGGGTCGGCCGCCGCCGAGATCGAGGCGCTCGGGGGCACGAAGCTGCGCGACGCGCAGGAGCTCGAGGGCTACACCTGGATCAACATGGCCGACCCCGAAGGGAACGAGTTCGACATCGCCCAGGACTGACACGCGCGCCCGTCGAGCTGCGTCGCCTGCCGGATAGCGGTGTCCGCATAGACTCCGGGCGATGGGGGAGCAGCGGCTGCGATGGACCGGCGAGGGGCTGCAGTTCCTCGGCCACTCCGGGCCGGGCGAGCCGATCCGCATCGGCGGGGACGAGGACGGGCCCGGCGCGAAGCCCTCGGACCTGCTCCCGCTCTCGCTCGCGGCGTGCACCGCCTACGACGTCGTGGTGATCCTGCGCAAGCAACGCCAGGATCTGCGAGGGCTCGAGGTGATCACGGAGTCCGAGCAGGACCCTGACCCTCCGTTCGCGTTCCGGCGCATCAGCATGCGGTTCCTCCTGCGAGGTACGATCGACGAGCGGAAGGCGACGCGGGCGATCGACCTGTCCCACGGCAAGTACTGCTCGGTGGCCGCGACCCTCGAGGGAACCGTCGCGATGGAGGTCTCGTTCGAGATCGTGGACGACCGATCGGAAGGCGCGGACACCGACCGGGGGTGATCAGCCCGAGGTCGTGGCAGTCCGCGACGGGTGGGACCCCGCGTGGTCCCGGCGGAACGTCTCCATGAAATCGCGCAAGGCACGGACGCCTTCGACGGGCATCGCGTTGTAGATCGACGCTCGGAGCCCTCCGACGCTCCGGTGTCCCTTGAGCTCGAGCAGGCCCGCACGTCCGGCCTCATCGAGGAAGGCCGAGCCGAGGTCCTCGTCCGGGAGGTGGAAGGTGATGTTCATCCGAGAACGGCTGTCGGGCTGTGCGTGACCGCGATAGAAGCCCTCGCTCCCGTCGATCGCCTCGTACAGCAGTTGCGCCTTCTCTTCGTTCCGTGCCGCCATCACCCCGAGTCCGCCCACCTCGGTGCGGAGCCAGCGCGTCACGAGGGAAACGACGTAGATCGCGAAAACGGGCGGGGTGTTGTAGCGGGATCCCGAGCGGACGTGCGTCCGGTAGTCGAGCATCGCCGGGTTCCCCTCGGGGATCGCGTCGAGGAGCTCGTCACGCAGCAGGACGATCGTCACGCCGGCGGGCCCGGCGTTCTTCTGCGCTCCCGCGTAGACGAGCCCGTACCGCCCGATGTCGGCCGGCCGGGACAACAAGTCGCTCGACATGTCGCACACGAGGGGCGCCTGCGCGGGGGCGTTCGGCGTCCGATCGGCGGGCCACTGGACCCCCTCGATCGTCTCGTTCGAGGTCATGTGGACGTAGGAGGGGTCGACCTCGAGCGCCACGTCCGAGGGTGCGGGGACGCGGTCGTAGCCGGTTCCCGCTCCGTCCCAGGCCACGCGGACATCCCCGGCGGCCCGGGCTTCGGCGAGCGCCTTGGAGCCCCATGAGCCGGAGACGACGTAGGAGGGCGGTCCGGCGTCGTTGCGGCGCAGGTTGCCCGGCACCATCGAGAACTGAAGGCTGGCCCCGCCCTGGAGGAAGAGCACCTGGTAGCCGTCGGGGACCGCGAGGAGCTCGCGGATCCCCTGCTCGGCCTCATCGATCACCTCGTCGAACCACCGGGATCGGTGGCTGATCTCGAGGATCGACATGCCCGAACCGCCGATCTCGTGGACGGCGTCCCCTGCCCCCTCGAGCACGGCCCGCGGGAGGATCGCGGGACCGGGCGAGAAGTTCCAGACGTCGTCGGCCATGCGCCGATCATCCCGCGATCGCCGCGCAGCGTCATGCGCGCTCGCGTCACGCACCCGCCTCGATCCGTGTCCCCCGATCGGGGGCGGCCGATCGGCAGGGGGTGAGCCTGTCCGGACCACGGATGCAGGTGCCTTCGGCCGATTCCGTACCCCTTCCCGGGTAGCTCGCTCAACAGATCCGTATCCCCTGCCGATACCCGCTCTAGCAAGAACGGGTCATCCGCACCCACCCAGGAGGGAAGGGGTGCGGACGGGAGGGACCCCACACACATCGCAGGCAGAACCACGAAGGGGGAGGCATCCATGCGAGGCTCCACTCGATTCCCGGTCGCGGCGGTCGTGCTGGCGTTGACCGTTTCGGCGTTCCCGGTCACGGAGGAGTCCCCGGACCCGGACCCGGAACCCCCGTCGGCCGGCATCGTCTTCGGGACCAGCGTCTCGGCGGGTCCGAACGAGACGACGGAGGAGTCGGTCCTGAAGACCGAGGCGAAACTCGGACGCAAGCTTGCCGCCGTCCGCGTCTACGAGAAGTGGGACAGCCCGTTCCCATCCCGATCGCACACGTGGCTGCGGGACACCGACCACGCGATGTACCTGTCGGTGAAGGCGCAGCGGCGCAACGGAACGATGATCCCGTGGCGCAACATCGCGGCAGCCCAGCCCGGCGATCAGCTCTACTCGGAGATGCAGTCGTGGGGCCGGCGGTTCCGCGACTTCGGGGACACGATCTACTTCGTCTTCAACCACGAGCCGGAGGCCGAGGCCAGCCGTGCGTTGGGAACCAGCACCGACTTCAAGGACGCGTGGCGCAAGGTGCACGAGGTGTTCGACAGCGTCGGCGCGACGAACGTCGAGTACGTGTGGGTGATGACGAGCTGGGCTTTCCGCACCTCGAAGTCGGATCCGCGCTTCGCGAAGAAGTGGTACCCGGGCAGCGCGTACGTCGATGAGATCGGTGCCGATCCCTACAACTGGTTCGACTGCCGCGACACGAGCTATCCGTGGCGAAGCGCGGAGTTCGCGCTCGAATCGATCCGGCAGTTCGGCTTGAAGCACCCGCACAAGGACCTGATGCTTGCGGAGTACGGCACCGTCGAGGACCGGTCCGATCCGGGCCGGAAGGCGGATTGGATCCGGGACATGTCCGAGC
This sequence comes from Actinomycetota bacterium, assembly GCA_040881665.1. Taxonomy (NCBI): domain Bacteria; kingdom Bacillati; phylum Actinomycetota; species Actinomycetota bacterium. Next base: position 59,816 of record JBBECT010000004.1, on the reverse strand, counting down.
TGATGAAGCAGCCCGAGTGGGGCCAGTTCAAGACGCTGCTCTACTACCACTCGGTCGGGCAGAACGAGCCGGATTGCGTGTGGAAGTTCGACACCTCGCAAGCGGCGGCGAACGCCCTCGCGGAGATGGGCTCCGACCCGCACTATCGGTTGGCGGCCTAGCTCGGCTCGGGCGTGTCCGAGGTCAGCGCACGATCTTCTCCGGCAGGATCTTCAGCAGGATGCGGTGTTCGCCCTCGCTGCGCCACGGGTAGCGCTCGGTCCCGAGGTACCGTTGCGCGAGTGCGTCGATGTTCGCTTCCGCGCCTTCGCGCGTGATGTCGACGACGCGCCCGCGGATCGCGAGTTGTCGGTAGGGGTCGTCGTGTTCGTAGACCGCCAGTGCGACGCGCGGATCACGCTCGATGTTGTTCAGCTTGACGCGTCCCTCCGCGGTGTTGACGAGCACGTGTTCGCCGTCGGTGTCGATCCACACGATCGTGGTCTGCGGTGATCCGTCGGGCATCATTGTGCTGAGGCCCCCGAAGTTCTTGCCTTTCAACAGTGCACGGTCCTCGTCGGTCAGCATCGCCTTCTCCCGTCGTTCGGCGTTCCCATCGTATGGGAGCATCGAGCGATGGACCGCGCTGCGTTCGCCGACCTGCTGCGGGCAGGGCCCCTGCTCGCCGACGGCGGGCTCGCAACGTCGTTGGCCGACCGCGGGATCCCCTTCGACGCGTGCTTCGAAGAACTCAACGTGGAGCAGCCCGACCTGGTCCGGTCGGTCCACCGGTCTTTCGTCCAGGCAGGTGCTCGGGTCGTGTGGACGAACTCCTTCGGAGGGAATCGTTTCAAGCTCGCACGGCACGGGGTTCGGGCAGAACGCGTCGCCGAGCTCGCGGAGGCCGCCGTCGCGATCGCCCGCGAGGCGGTCGAGGCCGAAGGTGTTTCGGTCGCGGGCTCGATCGGTCCGCTCGGTGTGTGGCTGGCGCCGTACGGGCGAGTGCGGAGCGAGGAGGCCCGGGAGGCGTACGCCGAGCAGGCGGCTGCCCTGGCGTCCGCCGGGGTCGATCTGTTCGTGGTCGAGACCCAGACCGATCTCGTCGAGCTCGAGCAAGCGGTGCTCGCCGTTCGATCGGTCGCGCCCGGGGTTCCCCTCGTCGCGTCCGCCACGTTCACGACCGACGACCGAACACCGCTCGGCTCTCCGCCCGATGAGGTCGCCGCCCGACTGCGTGAGCTCGATGTGGACGCGATCGGTGTCAACTGCGGACAGGGTCCCGCGCAGGCGCTCCGCGTGATCAGGCGGATCCGGGGATCGGTCGGGTCGGTCCCGTTGCTCGCCAAGCCGAACGCCGGTGGCCCGCAGCAGATCGGTGGCCGGTTCCTGTACCCGGCGACGCCCGGCTACTTCGGCGAGCTCGCGCGGAATCTGATCGAGGAGGGGGTCGCCGTTCTCGGCGGATGCTGCGGTACGGGTCCGGAGCACGTGGGGGCCATGGCCGACGCCCTCGAGCGAGGGCCGGCCGAACGCCATTCGGACGTCCGGGCGGACACGCGGGCGGACGTGCGGCTCGTCGAGGATCCGCCACCCGTCGCTTCCGCCGGGGTATCGGACGACACGGCCTCCGCGCTCGAACGCAGACTCGACCGCGACGACTGGACGATCGCCGTCGAGATGGAGCCGCCACGTTCGCACTCGCCCGCTCGGCTCGTGGCTGCGGCGCAGACCCTCGTCCAGGCGGGAGCGGACGTGATCGACGTCGCCGACTCACCGATGGCGAAGATGCGGATGAGTCCGTGGGCCGCGTGCCGCGCGATCGAGGAACGCGTGGGTGTCGAGACGGTGCTGCACTTCCCCACGCGCGGCCGGAACCTGCTCCGGCTCCAGGGTGATCTGCTCGCGATCCACGCGCTCGGCGTCCGGAACCTGTTCGTCTGCCTCGGCGACCCGGTCACGATCGGGGACTACCCTCACGGGACGGATGCGATCGACGTGACGCCGACGGGCTTGATGGCTCTGGTCACCGGCGGGTTCAACGCCGGGAGCGATCACGCCGGCTCCTCGATCGGCGAGCCGACGCGGTTCCTCGTGGGGTGCGCCTTGAGCCCGTCGGCTCCGGACCTCGGTCGCGAAGTGAAGCTGCTGAGGAAGAAGGTGGATGCGGGAGCCCGGTTCGCGCTGTCGCAGCCGATGTATTCACTCGGACCGCTCGAGCGCCTCGTCGATGCCTACGAGGCGCGACACGGAGAGCTCTCGCTGCGGATCCTCGCGGGCGTGTTGCCGCTCGCGTCCCGCAGACATGCCGAGTTCATCCACAATGAGGTGCCCGGTGTCGTGATCCCCCCCGAGGTGCTCGACCGGATCCGGAAGGCGGACCATGCCGCGGAGGGGCTTGCGATGGCGACCGAGCTCGTCGAGGAGCTCGCGGTGCATCCTGCTGTGGCCGGGGTCTACCTGATGCCGCAGTTCGGCCGGTTCGATCTGGCCGCCGAGGTCGTCGAGTCCGCGCGGCGGGCCGGCGACCGGTAGCGACCGCGAGGCGACCGGCGGCGGGGTTAGCTCGCCGTCGAGGCCCGCGCCGCTTCGGCCTTCTCGGCCTTCTCGCGCCGCTTCTTCCCCGGCGGTGTCAGCGAGCGGCCGATCAGCGCGAAGGTCGCGGCCAGGCCCGTGGTGAGCAGAAGGACGATCGAGGCGAGCCCGATGAGCAGCGCGGGCGCGCTCGTGGCGGCCGGGTCGTTGCTGCGCGCGAACGCCACGCCGCTCGTGAACAACCAGAAGAGCACGACGATCACGAACGGGAGGGTGGCGAAGAAGGCCACCGCCGCGATCCCGATCGCGAGCCCGATACCCGCTCCCTCGCGCATGGGGGGAGACTAGCCGGTGCCGGAGCCACGCGTCAGGACCCCTCGCGCGTGTCGGACACCACGTAGTCCAGCAATTCCCTCCCGCCCTCGCTCGCGAGGTGGATGTCGGCGATCTCGGGACTGGCGTCGTGCAGGTACTGCAGGCGCAGGACGTCCCCGGCCGTGCGAGCGTTCGGGAACACACCGCCGAACCGCAGGCCCGCACCGCGAAGGCGCTCGCCGTGCACCGCGGTGCCGGGGTCCTCCAGCGGAAGGTCGACGTAGCTACACGCGAGCCCCCGGCTTCGCTCGCGCGCGAGATGCGTCTCGACCGTCTCGACCAGGTCAGGTCCGACCTCCTCGATGGTGACGAAGCCGGCGTCGTGATCGGTGCGGACGGTCTCGGACAGCCGCGTGGAGGACGCGTTCGGGTGGCCGGCGTCGTCCCGGCCGGGAGGCTCTCGGACGCGGCCGTGCAATCCCGCGCGCTCGACGATCCTCGACACGATCGCGTGGTGGTGCGGAGGGGGATACAGCCACCGGTCGGGACCGTCGTTGAGCTTCAGGTAGTAGAGCACCACGGACCGCCGATGCTCCGGCGTCGCGTCGATCGCCGCGTACTCGACGCTCGTAGGGATGTAACCCACCAGGATCCCGGTCTCCTGCGCCCCGAGCGCCACGTTCGCCTTCTGGCTGTAGGGGTGGGCCGCGGTCGCCTCGCTGAACATCCCGGCCAGCCCCTCGCCCCGCATCGTGTCGGCGAGGGTGCGCTTCAGGGTCGTGAACAGGTGGTGTCCGCGCCACCGCGGATCGACGACGGCCTGACCGGATTCGCCCACGTGCGCATCCGCGGAGCGCAGCGTCAGCGCCAGGTGTCCGACGACCGGTCGCGTCGGGGAACCCGCATCGCGCGCCACGATCGAGCGGAGGAGCCTCGACCGGAGTCGTCGCTCGATCTCGTCCGGGCGGTAGACCCAATCGGCATCGTAAGAAGCGCCGTAGCTTCTCCAGATCGCGCCGGAGAGCTCGCTCGCCTGGACCGGCTCGAGGAACGCGATCTCGATCGGAGCGTCGTCGGCGACCGGATCCGCCGCCGCGACGACCTCGTGTTCCGCGGGGTCCGCGTCGCCCCTGATGTCGCCGGGCGGGTAGGTGAGGGCCACTCCCGAACGGTACCCTGCCGTCCGGCCGCGGCTCGGATCGAGAGGAACCAGGTGCCCGACCCCGAGAACATGATGTCCAAGCGTGGCGCCGAGGTGTTCGGCGGCGCAGACGCCGGGGAGCTTCCCTCCCGCGCTCGAGTCGTGATCGTCGGCGGCGGTATCGCCGGCGCGTCGGTCGCTTATCACCTCGCCGAGCTCGGGTGGAGCGACGTCGTGCTCCTCGAGCGCGGCAGGCTCTCCTCGGGAACCTCTTGGCACGCGGCCGGGCTGGTGGCCCAGGTCCGGCCGACGCACGCGCTCACCGCGATGTCGAGCTACGCGCCGATCCTGTACGAACGCCTCACCGAACGGACGGGTGTCCCCACCGGGTTCAAACGCGTCGGGGCGTTGACGGTCGCGCGCACGCCGGAGCGGATGACCGAGATCTCCTACGGGGTCTCGATGGCCCGCGACTTCGGGATCGAGGCGGAGATCCTGTCGGTGGACGAGCTGCGGGCCTGGTGGCCCCCCATAGCGATCGACGATCTCGTCGGGGGAACACTGTTCCCCGGGGACGGCACGCTGAACCCGGGGGACACGGCGCTCGCGATCGCGAAGGGTGCGATCGATGGAGGGGTCCGCGTCTTCGAGGGCGTCGAGGTGACCGGTGTGCGTGTCGAGCACGGAGCGGTCACGGGCGTGCGTACCGACCGCGGCGAGATCGAGGGCGAGATCGTCGTCAACGCCGCGGGACTCTGGGCGCGGCAGCTGGCGAGGTCGGTCGGTGTCACCGTGCCCCTGTACGCGGCGGAACACATGTACGTGATGAGCGAACCGACGGCCGGAGCCCGCGAAGAGCTGCCGATCCTTCGCGATCTCGATGGTTTCTTCTACGTGCGGCACTACCGAGGGCGCTTCATCGTCGGAGCGTTCGAACCGGACGGCAAGCCTCGCCCCGTCGCGTCGATCCCCCACGAGGGGTTCGCCGAGTTCGGCGCCGACTGGGAGCACTTCCAGCTTCCGCTCGGCCGGGCGAAGCAGCGCCTCCCCGAGTTGGAGGACCGTGGGTTCGAGTACTTCCTCAACGGCCCCGAGAGCTTCACGCCCGACGCGAACTTCTACCTCGGGGAGGCGCCGGGGTTGCGCGGGTTCTTCCTCGCGTGCGGCTTCAACTCCCAGGGAGTGATCTACGGTCCGGGCGCGGGCAAGGCGCTCGCCGAGTGGATCGTCGCCGGCGCGCCGCAGCAGGACCTGGTCGAGGTGTCCCCGGCTCGCGTCGCGCGGTTCCAGGACAACCCTCGCTACCTGTTCGAGCGCACACGCGAGAGTCTCGGACGGCTCTACGGGATGCACTGGCCGTACTGGCAGCCCGCTGCCGCGCGCGGCGTGCGTCGGACGCCCCTGTACGAGCGGCTGGCGGAAGCGAACGCCTGCTTCGGCGAGGCGGCCGGATGGGAACGGGCGATGTGGTTCGCCAACCCGGGAGACGAACCCGTTTACCGATACGCGTTCGGCCGGCAGAACTGGTTCGACGTCGTCCGCGAGGAGTGCGCCGCCGCTCGCGAACGGGTCGCCCTGTTCGATCTGTCGACGTATGCGAAGTTCCTCGTGCAGGGCTCCGACGCATGCGCCGCTCTGCAGTGGATATGCTCTGCCGACGTCGATGTGCCGGACGGCAGAGTGGTCTACACGTGCCTGCTGAACCAGCGTGCCGGCATCGAGATGGACCTCACCGTCACGCGGCTCGGCGACGATCGGTTCCTCGTCGTGGCTCCCACGCTCGCCCAGCTCCGAGTCGGGACCCTGCTCGAGCGATCGATCCCACGGGGGACGCACGCGGTGGTCACCGACGTGACGAGTGGACTCGCCGTGCTGGCGTTCATGGGGCCGCGGTCCCGCGAGCTGCTCGCGAGACTCACCGACGTTGACGTGTCGAACGCGGCGTTCGGATGGGGAGCGGCGGTCGACCTCGACGTCGGGACGTCCCGCGCGACGGCGCTGCGCCTGTCCTTCGTCGGGGAGCTCGGCTACGAGCTCTACGTGCCCACAGAGTTCGCGGCCGGTGTCTACGACGCGATCCTCGAGGCCGGTCGCGATCTCGGCCTGCGGCATGCCGGGTTCCACGCGCTCGATGCGCTGCGCAGCGAGAAGGGGTACGTCCACTGGGGTCACGACGTCGGACCGATGGATACGCCCTGGGAGGCCGGTCTCGGTTTCACGGTGTCCTTGCGCAGCGACGCGGACTTCGTCGGTCGATCGGCCGCCGAGGCCGCGAAGGACCAACCGCGACGCCGCCGCCTGGTGCACGTTCGGATCGACGATCCCGAGCGGCTCGCCTTCCACGGCGAATCGATCCTGCGCGACGGCGAGCGTGTCGGCGAGGTGACGTCTGCGGCGTTCGGCGCGACCCTCGATCGATGTGTCGGCCTCGGTTGGGTTAACGCCGAACCGGAGGTCACCGACGCGTGGCTCGACGAGGGCAGGTTCGAGGTCGAGATCGCTGCGCAGGCGGTTCTCGCCACGGTCTCGGCGAGGGCGTTCTTCGACCCCTCCGGGCAGCGACTCCGCGGCTGACCTGGGCGTTCCGGGAGTAGGTTTCACCCTCCGACCGCCGCGGGTATCGCACGCAAAGTCGACGGCCGCGGCAGCCATGCTGTCCCAGGGCAACGTCGCGGTCCCCGAGGAGTGGTGACCGATGCCGCAGAGATCCTGGAACGACAAGCGTGAACGTCAGTACGAGCACATCAAGCAGGGTCTGACCGAACACGGCCGTGGCGAAGACGAGGCGGAAGAGATCGCCGCGCGAACCGTGAACAAGGAGCGCGCCCGGGCGGGGGAGTCCGAGACGGCGAGCCGCACCTCCACCGACGACATCTCGTCGGGACGCCGCGGCGGGCTCCGCTCGCACTCGGGTCCACGTGGCCGGACGCGCGACCAGCTCTACGAGGAGGCGCGCGACGCCGGTATCGAGGGCCGATCCAAGATGACGAAGGCGCAGTTGGAGCGCGCCCTGTCCAAGGAGGGACCGTCCCGATGATCGTCGAACGCGATCCGCTCCCTCAGCCCGACCCGCAGCCGCCCACGCCGACCCCGCAGCCCTCGCCGGGTCCCGGCCGTCGGCCCGACCCCGAGCCGCCGGGACCTCCCGACCCGGTCCCGCAGCCGCCGGTGCCCGATCCGGCCCCCGTCCCCGATCCCGCGCCGACTCCGCAGGCGACCGGGCGCACGAGCTCGGAGTAGTACCCTGGCCCGCGCTCCGGGCCGAACGCGCTCCGGGGACGGGAGGCGCCGTCGTGTATCGCTGGTGGGTGTTCGTCCATCTCCTCGGGGTGGTCGGGCTCGTCACCTCGCACGGGGTATCGGTCTTCGCGCTGCTGCGGATCCGGGCCGAGAGCGACCCCGCGCGCGTGACGCACCTGATCGAGATCTCCGGAACCTCGATGCCGGCGTTCTACGTGTCCTTGCTGTTCCTGCTGATGGGCGGGGTCGGCGCTGCGTTCAACGGCGACTGGTGGGGCGAAGGATGGATCTGGTACTCGCTGATCCTGTTGCTCGTCACCTTCGGGCTGATGAGCGCGATCGCGGGTCCGTACTTCCGCAAGCTGGGCCTGGTCGCGACCTCCCGCGCAGACGGATCGGACACGGTCTCCGAGGAGGAGTTCACGAGGCTGCGTCGCTCGTCGACGGGGTGGACGATCTCCTTGATCGGGTTCGGCGGGTTCCTGCTGATCCTCACGATGATGTTCTGGAAGCCGGTACTGCCCTTCTTCGTCTCGTCGGGACCCGAGGCCGCACCCGCCGCCGCCACGGTTCCCGATGACGGTTCGCCGGTGGTCGAGATCTCCGCGCAGGTGAGCACGTTCGTTCCGGCGGACATCACCGCACCCGCGGGCGAGGGGTTCAACCTCGTGTTCGACAACCAGGACAGCGGGGTCCCGCACAACGTCGCGATCGGAGACGATGCCGGAGGAGCCGTGTTCACCGGAGAGGTGTTCAACGGCGTCGCGACGAAGACCTATCAGGTACCGCCGTTGCAGGCCGGTGACTACACGCTCGTGTGTGATGTGCATCCGGACATGACCGGCACCCTGACCGTGGCCTGAGAGGCGGGGAGGATGGGCTACCGCACCGTCGTCGTTGGTACGGACGGATCCGCGTCCGCGACCGAAGCGCGTGATGTCGCGATCAGGGTCGCCCGGCGATTCGACGCCGAGCTCGTCGTGATCTGCGTGATCGGGGGCCGGGGGCTCACGGAGCAACTGGCGCGCGGCGTGCTCGGTCATGCCGTCGATGCGGCGACCGTGAAGAAGGTGCGGGCCACGGCGGAGCTGCGCAGCGGCGATCCGCACGATGCGTTGCTCGCAGCCTGCGTCGACCACGGAGCCGACCTGCTCGTCGTCGGCAACCGAGGTCTCGATGCCGCGACGCGCTTCCGGCTCGGCGGGGTACCCGATCGTGTGACGCACGAGGCGCCCTGCGACGTGCTCGTGGTCGACACGGCCGGCGACACCGGTTCGGAGGGACCGCGGTACCGGCACGCGATCGCCGGCACCGACGGCTCCGCAACCGCGTCGGCCGCGTGTCTTCGCGCGTTCGACGTCGCCACGATGTTCGGAGCGCCCGTCTCCCTCGTGTTCGTGGGCGATCCGCTCGTCGGCAAGATCCGGGTCGAAGAGACGGCCCGTGCCGGGGCGGACGACCTTCAGGTCGAACCCCTGATCCTTCCCGAGGGGGATCCCGCGCAGGCGATCGTCGACGCCGCCGAACGGGTGCACGCCGACCTGGTCGTGGTCGGCAACAAGGGGATGTCGCGACGCGTCTTCGGTTCGGTCCCCGGCCGTGTGCTCCACGCGGGTGTCGCCGACGTGCTCGTGGTGAAGACGATCGATCGTTCGGCCGCAGACATCGGTCCAGGACACGGGGCGATCCTCGACGAGGGCGGCAAGCGGGTCGCGGTGTTCCGCGACGATGACGGGAAGACGCATCGGCTGAACCCGAGGTGCACGCATATGGGGTGCACGGTGGGCTGGAACGACGCCGACCGCACCTGGGATTGTCCATGCCACGGCAGTCGATACGCCACGGACGGTACGGTGATCCATGGACCCGCGCAGCGCTCCCTGGAGGCGCTCGACGGCTGATCCCCGACGGGTCCCGGCCATGAGATCGCGGTAGGGCAGGCGGAGGACGTAGGTCGCAGTACCCGGCCTCGGCCGAAAGTAGGTCCCGATAGCCGGATGGCGTGGGCCGCAAGGCGGAGCTACGCTCCGGATGGGCGACATGTCGATCTTCAACAGGCGGCGGCGACGGCGTGAGGTCCCGCAGGAGGAATCACCCCCCGCGGGTAGTGCGCGTGCGTCCACTCCCGCCCGTTCAGAGAGCTGGGTCCTCGGTCCGGGCGAGGCCGGCCCCGCTCCTGCCCACCACGCAGGGGCCGGCCCCGTCCGTCCCCCGGCCGCAGCCGGGAACTCGCAAGCACGTCCCGAGGTTCCCTGGCCGCCGGACGGGGAGGAGGGCTCCGGGCAGGAGGGCTCCGGGCAGGAGGTTCACGCCGGAGCGATCGCGAACGAAGGCGAAGGCGCCGACCAGCCCGACCAGCCCGAGAAGCCCCCAACGGAGACGGCCGACGCAGAGGCATCCGAAGCCGAGAGCCCCCACGCCGAGTCTCCCGGCGGGGAGGCTCCCGACATCGAGGCCCCCGAGGTCCAGACGTCCGAAGCAGTGCCCGCCACGACCTACACGGGCATCCGAGCGCCCTCCGGAGAGGTGACGATCGAGGTCGACCCCGAGCTCATGCGGGTCCGCGCCCTCGTAGCCGAGGTGCGCGCCTCCCGCGAGCGCCCGGCCGAGGAACGGCTCGCCGCCCTGTCCGCCCTCGAGGGCATCGATCGCCCCGAGGTCCACGAGGTCGCACTCGCCGCGTTGACCCACGATCTGTCCGAAGGCGTGCGATCGCTCGCCGTTCGGATCCTCGCGTCGGCGCCGGCGGAGGTCCGGCTCGAGGCGCTCGAGATCGCGACCGGCGATCCCCAGCCGGGGGTGCGCGCCTCATCGCTGGACCGGCTCGCCGGCGACGAGCCGGAGGCGGCACGCGCCGTGCTCGCGCTGCTCGATGATCCCGACGATCACACCGCGCAGATCGCGGGCGAGGTTCTCGTGCGCAGGATCGGTTCCGATCCCGCGACGGTCTGGGCCGCGCTGAAGCGCTCGTCCGGGCCGCGTCGCGAACGTTTGAAGGTCGTGCTCGCCGGCGAACGCCCCGAGGAACTGGAGCGGCTCCGCGCCGAACGCGCGCTGTCGCTCGACCCCGAAGACCGCGTGCTGGCGGCCGAGCTCGTTCCGGCTCGCGACGAGGAGCGCGCTGCCGAAGCCGGGATCCTTCTGCTGAGCGATCCCTCCGCCCGCGTGCGCACAGCCGCCACGCAGGCGCTGACACGCATACGGAGCGAGTTCGTCGCGGAGGCGCTGCGGGGCGCGCTCGTCGATCCGAGCCCGGCCGTGCGGCTCGAGGCTGTCCGCGCGCTCTCGGTCAGGGATGAGGCGGCGAGCGTCGACGCGCTGGTCGACAGTCTCGGCGACCCGGACGCGCGGATCAGAGCCGCGGTGATCGAGGCTCTCGATGATCGGGCCTCCCGGGGACTCGCGACGCGCCTGATCTCCGCACTGGAGGATCCGCGCCTTCGCGCCGGTGCCACCGAGTTGCTGGTGTCGATGGATCGGTTCGCCGAGCCGCTGTTGCTGGATGCCCTGCCCGACCGGGGTGGTGAGGTTCGAGCGTCCCTCGGCGAGGCGCTCGACCAGGTCGTCGGTGTCGACGAACTCGCCCGGCGCCTCACGAGCGTCGACCGGGATCAGCGTGAGACCGCCGTCGAGGCGCTCTCGGCGATCGGCTCGCCGGGGGCCGTGGGTCAGTTGCTGCGAGCGCTCGACGATCCGGACGAGGAGATCCGCCTTCGGGCCGTCCGACGGCTCGGGTCCACCGATGATCCCCGTGCGATCGCGGGGCTGCGAGCGACCGCCGAGCGGGATCCGGTTCGCCAGATCGCGCTGGCGGCGAAGGAAGGCCTCGGGGCCCAGGACGTCGTCGTCGATCTGGACTGATCGCCCCTCAGGGGGAGGGCCGTGTTCAGTTGCTGTGGGCCCCGCAGGCGCACGCGCCACCGCATCCGCAGCCACCCCCGCCCCCCGCCTCCGGCGCGGATCCGCCGGTGGCGAAGAACGAGAAGACCCTGCGCGTACGGGGCGAGCTGCATGAGGGGCAGGCGAGGTCGACGGCGGTGTCGCCCATCGACCGGCGGTGTTCGAAGCGCGCTCCGCACGGCTCGCACTCGTATTCGTAGGTGGCCATCGCCCCGAGTGTACGGCCCGCCGGACCCTGAGAGCCCGGCGTCGCGGCTCAACCGCCGGCGCTCTTGGCTCCCGGTGTCGCGGCGCAGGCCGTCCAATCGTGGTCATCGTCTCCGGAGTCGGCCCCGTGCGGGGATCGGCACAACGACCCGGGATCGACGTTGCTGTCCGCCTCGGACACGGGCGAGCCCTGCACGAGATCGAAGGTGCCGGCGATGTCGGTGAACGTGGCCTCGCCGATGCCGCCCTCGTAGGAGATCGCATCGAGGACCACGCCGTTGGCGACGTCGACGAGCGCGACGGCATCGGGCGCCCCGTTCTGCACGTTGTCGCGCGCGAGCGGAAGGGGGAGCGAGCGCGCCTTCGACGCGATCTCGACGCCGGCGCTCGCGACGGCGAGCAAGCGGGAAGGTCCGAGGCGGCCCGAGAGCCGGACCCGCCGGTACTCGGCCGAGGTGGTGCCGTTCACGAACACCAGGGCCGTGCCCCGCAGGCGGTACCGCCGCTCGGACGTGTTGGCGATCTCGACGAACTCGCCCGTGTCGAACCCGGGCTGGTCGTAGTCCACCTCGTTGATGCGGAGCTTGCGCCCGATCGGCGGGGGATCGTCTCCTCGAGCGGTCGCGTCTCGCGGGGTCGCGGCGACGATCGAGGGTGGTCCGGTGACCGGCCACGTGATGGACCAACCGAGCACCAGCAGCACGGCGAGCGGAACGCGCCTTCGCATGGACACACACCTCCTGTCGAACGCCGGCGCGGTCGGCGCCGGCGGAACCGGATCGGGGGAGGTGTTCGTGCCGGGGCATCGAACCACAGAGGGCCGACAATGCCGTGCGAGCCCGCTGGTAGCGTCGGGCCATGTCCCGGTCCAAGGTCTCCGGCGCACGCGACCGGGTGGCGAACCTGCAGCATCGAGAGCTGGGGATCGCCGCCGTCTCGTTCACGACGATCGTCTGGGGTCTGGTTCCCCTCGTCCTGAAAGAGGTGCGGATGCCGACCCTCGGCTTCGCGATGTATCGGCTCTGGCTCGGCGTCGCGATCTACGGGGCCGTCCTGCTGCTCGACGGACGGCGACTCCGGTGGAACGTGATCAGGGCCTGTGCCCTCGGCGGAGTGTTCTTCGGGCTCGACGTGTCGCTCACGTTCAACGCGTTCCAGATTACGAGCGTGGCGAACGCCACGATCATCGGCGCACTCGCTCCGGTCTTCATCGCGCTCGGCGCCGTTCGGCTCTTCGGCGAGCGGCTCGAGCGGCGTGACTATCTGTTCATGCTCCTGTCGTTCGCGGGGGTTGCGCTCGTCGCCGTGGGGTCGGCGGGTTCGGGCGATCGCAGCGTGTTTGGCGACACTCTCGCGTTCGCCTCGACGATCAGCTGGACCGCCTACTGGTTGTTCTCCAAGCGGGCGCGGCGCGATGTCACCGCGCTCGAGTACATGGCGACCGTGATGCTGGTTGCCGCGGTCGTCGTCACGGTGCTCAACGTCGTCAGCACCGTCGCCGGGGTTCCCGAGGCGGGCCTGCGGCCGCCTGTGGGTGGCGACTGGATCTGGATCGTCCTGGTCGCCGTCCTGCCCGGCGCGACCGGGCACTGGCTCGTTGCCTGGTCCCATCGACACGTCGAGGCGTGGCTCGCGAGCCTGATCACCCAGTGCACACCGGTTGTCGGCTCGGTCGCCGCCTGGGTACTGATCGGCGAGGCGCTGCCGCCGCTGGTGATCGCCGGTGGACTGATCGTGCTGACCGCGACCGCGGCGATCGTCGTCAAGGAAGCCCGAGCGGTGGAACGCGACCCCGCGGTGAACGATCTCGAGCCGCTCTCGCCCGACCCGAGCGGCGGCTGAGGGGCGCGGTCGCGCGCCTCAGTCGGCCCCCGCGCTGTCCAGGGCGGCCACGAACCGTTGGGCGGCCCCGCGAACGCCGAGTGCGTCGGCCGCCGAGAGCAGCGCCGAGTCGTCGCGCTCTCCGGCCCAGACGCTGAGGGGGGCGTCGATGTTGATCGGTACGAGCCTGCGCATCGCCGCCAGGTAGTCCGCCGCGTCGAGCAGCTTCGCGCGGACCGCGGGCTTGCCGGCCAGGGGGCCGGGCCGAGGGTGCTGCGTCGCGGCGTCGGCCAGGATCTCGTCGAGCGAGCCATAGGTCTGGACCAGGGCACGGGCGGTCTTCTCCCCGACCCCCCGCACGCCCGGAAGCCCGTCCGAGGGATCGCCTCGCAGGATCGCGAAGTCCAGGTACCGCGAGGCCGGTACCCCGTAGCGTTCGAGCACGCCCGCCTCGTCGAACTCGAGGAGATCGGAGACCCCGCGGACCGTGAACAACAGGCGGACGACCGGGTCCCGCACGAGCGGGATCAGGTCCCGGTCGCCGGAGACGATCTCGATGCGGTCGGTCTCCCGCGCCTCGACGCAGAACGCTCCGATCGCGTCTTCCGCTTCCCACCCTTCCGTCTGCGCCTGCAGCGTTCCCGTCGCGTCCAGCAACCCGCGCAGCAGCTCGAACTGCCTCGGCAGGCCTTCGGGATCGGGCGGCCGGTTGGCCTTGTAGCCGGGATAGATGTCGGTCCGCGCCACCGGCCGCCACTCGTGATCGTAGACGTGGACGATCTCGTCCGGTCTGCGTGCCGCCACGAGCCGGGTCGCCATCCCCAGGTAGCCGTGCACCGCGCCGACCGGCACGCCCTCCTGCGACCGCATCTCGTCCCCGAGCGCGAAGAAGGCCCGGTACATCAGACTCGACACGTCGATCAGCAATCTGTGTACTGGGCTCGCCTCCGCGCTCCGATTGCTGAATGACCAGGTCAGCAGGAGTCTACGTCCGCATCAGCCGCGCTTGGTGCACGCTCTCTTTTTCCCGTCCCCGCCGGAAGATCGGTGCCCACCAAGGAGTCAACCGAGGCTGGGGCGACCCCATCGCCGGTGCGCACCGATGTTATCCAGTTCCATGAGCGATCCGGCGGGAAGGGCATGGCCCTGCTGATGGACTGGAAGGGCGAGCTGCTCAGGCTTCAGGTAGTGCAGATGCCCCGCGGGCCCGCATGAGTGCCTTCTGAATTCTCGAAGCGACGACATTCGGTCTGTCGAGTGAGTGCTCCCAGATGCGCACAACGACCCAGCCGCCCTGCTTGAGTTCGCGCGTGGTTCGTCGATCGCGCTCCACGTTTCTGGCAGTCTTCGCCTCCCAGTAGTCGATGTTCGTGGAAGGCATTCGGAAGCATCGCGGACACCTGTGCCAGAAGCACCCATCCACGAAGATCGCCACGCGTTCGCGCCTGAAGGCGAAATCGGGGCGTCCGGGCAGCGACTCGTGTCGCCGCCACCCCGAGATACACCGCTCCCGTAGAAGGCGAGCAAGCCGCAGCTCGGTCGACTTATTGCCTCGACTCCGCACACGAGACATCGCGTAGGAGCGCTGGGTCGGCGTCAGGTCATCAGCCATCACTGAGGAGTAGGTTGCGGCCATCTGGCGCTGCAGGCAAACTCGCAAGGCCATGTACTTGATGAAGCGCCCAAGTGGCGGTCGAGGCGAGTACGAGATCGCCGAGGCCTTCGGCGATGCCATGCCCCACGATCTTCTGACCAAGGAGATGCGCATCGTGGTGGGGCGCTGGGGCGTTAGGCCGACTGGAGTCGTGCTTCGCGAACAAGGGGGCAAGCCACGTCTTCGGATTGATCACCCCGGCGCGGTGCACATGCACCGGCAGGTCGCTGCCTCGGTCCTCCTCCCCAAGTCCAAGCGTGGCGAAGCAACGTTGGCGGGGGGCTTTCCGATCGTCTTCCTCAACAGGTATGTGCTCCGTCGGATTCATCTCACCGGTCTCAACCTGCTCCCCGCGCAGGCCAGAGTGGAGCTCGGCGACATGGAAGCGCAGAACGGAACAGAGGACGTTCAAGTGATGAACTTCACGGATCGCGTTCAGCGGCTTGAACAGGTTCAGGACAACTTGAATCTTCTGCCTGATCCGATCGCGGCGGTGCTTACCACGCATCGCGGCATGCTTGAGAACCCGGCCCCATTGACAGTCGCCGCGGAAGAATCCGTGGACCACTTGATGAACCTCGTTCAGGCGCAAGGACCCGCGGCCGGCATCGAGTACGCCTATGGCACCGACGTGCTGCCCGCGCTTGAGGCGATGGCAGGCCTGGTTGCTCCAGCCCTGCCCGCTCCTCCTGCACTGGGTGCAGGGGTTCAGCTGCCCCCCGGTCCAGTAGGCGAGGAGTACCGTCCGGCTGACGAGAACGCCCAGATTCCGCAAGTGGACCCGTTCACAGTGGACCCAGCGATTCGTGAGCGGGGCTTGAGAGGACACGCGGCCACTCAGAACGCCTTGGCCGAGTACGTCCGAGGTCGAGACCTCGAACCTAAGTCTCCGAGACCTGGCGATCCCAACTTCGATTTGGCGTGGGAGGACGGCGGCAGTCTGTTCGTGGCCGAGGTCAAGAGCATGACGGTCGCCAACGAGGAGAAGCAGCTTCGGCTTGGCTTAGGTCAGGTTCTCCGCTACAGGCAGGTTCTCGCGAGGTACGACCTTAAAGTGACGGCCGTGATTGCCGTGGAGAAGCGCCCTGAGGATCATTCCTGGGAGGAGCTGTGCACTCAAGTGGGTGTCGTTCTGCTTTGGCCGGACAACATGGCAGAGATCCTGGACGCGATTGAGGGATCGGCTATGCCGTGACCAACTCCAGGTTTCGGCGCTTCCTTCTCCTCAAAGCTTCCGTCTCTACGATCCGACGACCAAGCCACTCGGCAACGTTCACCGTGACTGCATTGCCCACGGCGTGATAACGGAGGCTGTCCAGACGATCAACATCATCGATGCGGTGATGAGGGAAAGTCCAGTTGTCAGGGAATCCCTGTAGGCGCTCGCACTCCACGGGGACGAGACGTCTCACTCGCCCCTCAGGGTAGGAGACGTAGTTCCTACTCCAGTCCGTACCCGTGTGACGGGCGGACTCAGCGTAGAGGCAGTGAGCTATTCCTTTGACGAGTGGTCCCTTGACAGGATCTCCAAGGACTCTCTTAAAGGCTGAAAGAGGTTTCTCCCCATTCGGTCCGCGCGTCGGAGGATCCCCGTCGCCGCGTTCGGACTCAAAAAGTATCCGTCCGGCACGTCCTGGGTCTCGATCACATCCAACAATGAAGACTCGCTGGCGGGACTGGGGGACTCCGAAGTAGCGGCTGTTAAGCACACGCCACGCCACGCCATACCCGAGGTCGGCCAGCGACTGAACGACGATCCCGAAGTCTCGTCCTCCATGAGATGAAAGGAGACCCGGGACGTTCTCGATGACAACAGTAGGGGGTCGGCGTGCATCCACAAGTCTTGCAAAGTCGAAGAAGAGCCCTGACTGTCGCCCTCTGAGTCCGGATCGAGGGCCCATGCGGGCGAGGGAGACGTCCTGACACGGGAACCCTCCGGCCCAAACAGTGACGTCTGGAATGTCTTCAGGATCCACCTCCTTGATGTCGTGAGCTCTTGGCACATTAGGCCAGTGCTGCTCAAGGATCTCCAGGCAGAAGGGCTTAATCTCACACTGCCAGACGGTCTCCAGGCCGGCTCGCTCGAATCCAAGGTCGAATCCACCGATGCCCGCGAAGAACGATGCGACCGTCAAGCTCACTTGAACCCCCTTCTGGATTGAACTACCGGCGTGTGATTCTAGCCAGGAACGAACTCTAGAGGAAAGCCCTGACATCCCCGTGCCTCGGACCTGCGAATCACAACCATGTAAGTTGCCTGATACCATGGGTGTCAAGCACCTCGACGATTCTTCCCCACGCCGAGGACCAACAGCAGCGGGAAGGAGAAACAATGAGCACCAGCTACGGGCAGGTGACACCGGAGCTGAAGTGGCACCTGGAGCAGCTCATAGACGCGGCCAGCGAGTCCGACCACCTTGATCCGGTTATCGATGCCCTCAGGATGCGTGGTCGGTGGGACTGGGCCGAGGACCTGGCAGACGAAAGGGCTGACGCCGATTCGCGGCTTAGGCAGCTACGCGAGCGCCTCGACGCCGAGATCGCCGATCGGTGACCACCGGGCAGCTTGGTCACGGTAAACGCTCGCGGTCGCAAACGTCGCCTACCAGCTGGAGCGCAGCAGGCAGAACCTGGACCACCAGCGGAAGCTCGCCACCCAGCACCGAGTCTGCTCGACCTACGAAGACATGTCGGCTAGGAGCATCAGATCCACGGGGACCCCTTCGATCGGATGCTCGTCGCGCAGGCGCTCACCGACGATCTCGATCTCGTCACCGGAGACGAGACGATGCGGAGCTACCCCGTTCGAACGATCTGGTGACCCTCAGGCGGCGCGGAGCCGGTCGATCGCCGCGACCAGCCCGTCGACGTCCCCGACGGTGACCGTGACCCCCGGGTGCTTGATCGCTCCGAGCGTGGCCCGGCTCGGGACCGGCTCACGCAGCAGGACGCAGACGCCGCGCTCGGTGTTCGTGCCGAACGACAGCCCGCGGTCGGCCAGCGACACGCGCGGGCCGATCGCCTTCAACGCCCAGGTGTACGGACCCGTCACGCACGTCCGCTCGATGTTGGCGACCGGTGTGGAGAACCGCCAGAAGCCGAATCGGACCCGCAGCGACCGTTCGTCGATCCCGACCCAGGCCCGGCCCGGGCCGACCCCGAACAGCCGGAGCACCTGTTCGTAGCGCGGGTCGATCGCGAAGTCGAACCGTTGCACTCCCATCGGAGCAAGGCTACCCACCGCGGGACCCGCGAACCCCCGCGGCCTGCGTGCTTGACCCCGGGAGCGGATGGGTATCGACTTGACCGATCATCGAGGCGAGCGACCGAGGGGAGAACACGCTCATGGCACGGTTCTCGTTCCGCCCGTCCCTGACCCTGAAGGGGCGCAAGTCCAAAGGGCTCCGCGGGTTCACCGGCAAGCCGTTCCATCCACCGCTGACCGACGTCCCGATCGGTGCGTACGTTCTCGCCGCCGCGTTCGACGTGATCTCGCTGATCGCCGGCGACGACGCGTGGGGGATCGAGTTCTACCGGGCGGCCACGTTCGCCCTCGTCGCAGGCGCGATCGTCTCGCTCGGCACCGCGCTCACCGGTGCGCTCGACTGGGCCAAGTCCGCACCGAAGGGAACGCAGGCACGCAGGACGGCGAACGCGCACGGGATCACGATGCTCACGGTGACCGCGATCGTGCTCGTCGACATCCTGCTGCGGCTGACCGCATTCAACGACGAGGTCTCGGCGCCCGTCGTGATCGTCGTCCTCACCGTCGTCGCCACGCTCCTGATGATCATGGGCGCCGCGATCGGTGGCTCGCTCGTCTTCGACTACGGGTTCAACGTCAAGACGGCGGGCGACAGCCCGGCGTGGCACGAGTCCGAGGTCGACCTGATGCCGGGCCAGAAGCCCGCCCCGAGCGGCTCGGCCGGCAGCGAGCCCTGACCCTCCGGTCGACCCGAGGTCGGCACCGCGGCGCAGGCCGGCGTCGGAGATCCACCCGCGTCCTCTAGCATCTCGGCCGTGGATGTCGCGCAAGGGGAACGTTCGGGTTCGTTCATCCGGGGCATGCGCCTCGTCTGGTCCTATGTCCGGGCGCACCCGAAGCCGTTCCTGATCGCCGTCGCCGGCGCCTCGATGTACGCGGTCGGGTCGATCCTGTCCACGATCGTGCTCGGCCGGGTGACGAACCGCGTGCTGTTGCCGGCCTTCCAGGAGCGGGGGGTCTCGTCCGCCGCGGTCTGGACCGCCGTCGGGGCGATCATGGCCACCTTCGTCCTGCGCGGGGTCGGGATCGGGATCCGGCGGTATTTCTCCGGGATGTCGGGCGAGCGCGTGATGCGGACCTTCCGCACTCAGGTCGCGGATCGCTACAAGCGCCTCCCGGTCGCCTACCACCGCGCGAAGCCGACCGGAGAGCTGCTCGCCCACATCGAGGCCGACGTGGTCGCAGCGGTCGACGTCCTCTACCCGGTCCCGTTCGCGATCGGCGTGCTGCTGTTCGTGGTCTTCGCGTTGATCTCGATGCTGCTCACCGACCTGTGGCTCGCGGCGGTCGGTCTGCTGGCGATCCCGACCCTGATGTTGCTCAACCGCGCGTTCGCCCACCGGATGGAGGAACCGGTGCGCCTCGCGCAGGAGCGGATCGCGGCCGTCTCCTCGGTCGCGCACGAGTCGATCGACGGTGCGCTCGTCGTGAAGACGCTTGGGCGTGAGGAGGCCGAGACGCAGCGGCTCGCGGAACGGGCCGACGAGCTCCGCGTGCAACGGACCCGTTCCGGCTACGTCCGCGCCGCGTTCGAGCCGGCGCTCGAAGGGATGCCGAACGTCGTGATCGTGCTCATCATCGCCGTCGGCGCGTGGCGGGTGAGCCTCGGGGACGTGACCGTCGGCGTGCTCGTGCAGTTCACCGCGCTGTTCTACCTGCTCGCGTGGCCGATGCGGTTCATCGGGTGGATCCTCGGCGAGCTCCCGCGCGCGCTTGTCGGCAAGACACGGATCGAGGAGGTGCTGGCCGAACCGGTCACCGTCGCCCCGCCGGAGACCCCCGTCGCGTTGCCGGACGGTCCGCTCGGCGTGCAGGCACAGTCGCTCACCTATCGGTTCGGACCCGTCACGCTGCTCGACGGCGTCAGCTTCGAGGTTCGGCCGGACGAGTCGGTGGCGCTCGTCGGTGCCACCGGCAGCGGCAAGAGTCTGCTGACCCAGCTGCTCGTGCGGCTCGACGACCCGGACGAGGGCGAGGTGCTGTTCGACGGCGTCAACATCCGGCACGTGGGCGCCTCGGACCTGCGCGCGGGGGCGAGCCTGGTGTTCCAGGAGAGCTTCCTGTTCGCGACCACGGTCTCGGAGAACATCGCGCTCGACTCGGGCGCGAGCGACGACGACGTGATCGCGGCCGCTCGCCTGGCGCAGGCGGACGGATTCATCCGCGAGCTCCCGAAGGGCTACGACACCGTCGTCGGCGAGCGCGGCGCGACCGTCTCCGGCGGCCAACGCCAGCGCATCGCGCTCGCGCGCGCCCTCGTGCGCAACCCCCGGGTGCTGATCCTCGACGACGCGACGAGCGCGGTCGACCCGACGATCGAAGCCGAGATCCTCGGCGGGCTGCGCCGAGATCTTGCCACCACGCTGATCGTCGTCGCCTACCGCCTGTCGACGATCCGGCTCGCCGACCGAGTGCTGTTCCTGGACGGCGGCCGGATCGCCGCGACGGGAACCCACGAGGAGCTGCTCGAGCGCGAGCCCCGGTACGCCGCGATCGTGCACGCCTACGCGAAGAGGCAGGCGTGAGCGGCACCGCGCCCGACCTCGAACACACGGCACGGGGCCCCGACGACGAGGCGATCCCGATCCCACCGGAGCTGGCGAGCACCTCGTCGGTGCTGCGTCGCGGCCTGCGCGAGTCGCCCGAGCTGCGCCGGGGCCTGTGGTTCACCGTCGTCCTGTCGCTCGCGGTCACCATCGCGAACCTCGTCAGCCCGGTGCTGCTGCAGACGATCTTCGATCGGGGCTTCGACGGGGGCTTCCACCCGGGGTTCGTGTTCGGTCTGTGCGCGGCAGCCCTCGGCCTCGTCGTCGTCGCGTACCTGGGGAGCAGGTCCGCGGGACGGCGGCTCGCTGCTGCGAGCGAACGGGCGCTGGCGGCACTCCGGGTCCGGACGTTCGGTCACATCCACGAGCTGTCGGTGGCCGAGCAGACGAAGGAGAAGCGCGGCGTTTACGTCGCGCGGGTGACCGCGGACGTCGACTCGCTCGCGCAGTTCACCGAGTGGGGCGGGATCGAGTGGATCGTGTCGTTCACCCAGATCGTCGGCTCGCTCGCACTGATGCTGTTCTACTCGTGGCAGCTCGCGATCGTGTTGGTGATCCTCGTGCTCCCGATGCTGCTCGTCGTGGGCAAGATGCAGGCGGGGTTCTCCGAGGCCTACTCGCTGGTCCGCACGCGCGTGGGGGAGCTGCTCTCGGAGGTCTCCGAGAGCGTGATGGGCGCGGCGGTCGTACGCGTGTACGGGATCGACGACACGGTGGACGAGCGCGTGCAGGCGCGCATCGCCGCGCGCTACCGGGCCGAGATGCGGGCGCACGGGCGGGCGGCCACCCTCTGGCCGGCGAGCGTGATCTTCTCGGGGGTCGCGATCGCGGTCGTCGTTGGGCTCGGTGCCACGTTCGGAGCCGAGTGGGGCCTCACGTTCGGCAAGCTGACCGCGTTCCTGTTCCTCGCGCAGCTGTTCCTCGACCCCTTCACCGACCTGCCGGAGATCTATTCCGAGACCCAGACCGCGATCGCCGGGTGGCGCAAGATCCTCGCGGTCCTCGATCTGTCGGTGGAGATCCGTGAGCCCGATCCCGGCGAGCAGCTCGAGCACGGCGCGCTGCCGGTGAGCGTGGAGGACATCGCGTACCGGTACCCGGGAGGGCCGCCCGTGCTCCGCGACGTGTCGCTCGCGATCGGCGCCGGCAGCCACGTCGCCCTCGTCGGTGAGACGGGCAGCGGCAAGACGACCCTCGCGAAACTGCTCGCGCGTCTGGCCGATCCCGTCGACGGCCGCATCCTCGTGGGAGGCGTGAACCTGCGCGAGGTGGCTCCCGATGCCCGGCGGTCGATGATCCGCATGGTGCCCCAGGATCCGTTCCTGTTCGACGCGACCGTGCGGGAGAACGTGCGCTACGGACGCCTTGGGGCGAGCGATCGCGACGTCGACACCGCGTTCGAGGAGCTTGGCCTCGGCGCGTGGGTGGAGGCCCTCCAGCAGGGACTCGACACGCCGGCGGGAGAACGCGGGGAGGCGCTCAGCGTCGGAGAGCGTCAGCTCGTCGCGCTCGCTCGCGCCCAGATCGCCGAACCGGGCCTGCTGATCCTCGACGAGGCGACGAGCTCGGTCGACCCGGGCACCGAGAGCAAGATCAGCGAGGCCCTGCGCCGCCTGTCCGCGGGCCGGACCGTCGTGACGATCGCGCACCGTCTGTCGACCGCCGAACACGCCGACCACGTGTTCGTGATGGACCGGGGTCGCCTGATCGAGCACGGTACGCACGCCGAGCTGTGCGCGCGGGACGGCGTCTACGCGCGGATGTTCGCGAGCTGGCTCGGCAACGTCGCCGGGGCCTGAGCGCTCAGAGGTTGGCGTCGGAGGTGTCGCCCGCGGCGGCGTCCTCCAGTCGGCCGACGTTCCGGCCGATACCCATCGGGTGCGGGCACACCCGGCCGTACGCGCGCCCGGAGGTCCAACGAACAGATGAGTGCCGTCCCCGAGGAGTTCCCCGAACCGTCCGAGTCCTGGGACCCCGTCCCAACCCTCCCCGGTCCGAGCTACTTCCACCCCGAGGTCTGGGAACAGGAGCAGGAGAAGGTCTTCGCCGCCGAATGGATCTGCGTCGGTCGTGCGGAGGAGCTCCCCGAGTCCGGTGACCTGGTCACCCGCGAGGTCGGGACCGAGAGCGTGATCGTCGTGCGGGGCAAGGATCGCGTGATCCGCGGGTTCTTCAACGTCTGTGCCCACCGGGGAACGCGGCTGTGCGACCCGGGGGCGGGTCACGCGAAGTCCGGCGTGATCAAGTGTCCGTACCACGCATGGACCTACGACACGACCGGGAAGCTCGTCGGCACGCCGAACGTCCTGGCGGACGAAGGCTTCGATCGCTCGCGCTACCCGCTGCACACGATCGCGGTGCAGGAATGGAACGGATTCGTGTTCGTGAACCTGTCCGAGGCTCCCGCTCCGATGGAGGCGTTCCTCGCTCGCAACCCCGAGGGAGATCCGACGCGGTTCTGCGCGAACTGGCATCTCGACGAGCTCAGGATCGCCGAGACGATCACCTACGGCGTCGCCGCGAACTGGAAGGTGATCGTCGACAACTACAACGAGTGCCTCCACTGCCCCGGCATCCATCCCGCGCTCGTGGATCTCGTGCCGCTGTACCGGCGTGGCCTGTCCGAGAGCGTCGAGGGCGCCCGGCTCGCCGACGGCGTGACGACCCTGACGACGTCCGGAACGACGAGCAGGCCCTCGCTCCCGGACCTCACGGCCGAGGAGTGCTCCTCGTATGCGGGCAACACCCTCTTCCCGACGCTGCTGATCAACCTGCAGGCCGATTGCGCGATGACCTACCGCCTCGAGCCCCAGGGGCCCGACCGCACGAGGATCGTGAGCGATTACCTGTTCCACCCCGACACGATCGCGCGCGAGGACTTCGATCCGTCCGACGTCGTCGAGCTCTGGGACCTGATCAGCCGTCAGGACTGGGCGGTCTGCGAACGCGCGCAACTCGGGATGGCGTCCCGGTCGTACCGGGAGGGCGGGGTGTACCCCTACAACGACCGTTGGATCGCGGCGTTCAACGATCGGTACCAGGAGTCGATGGCCTAGCCCTCCGTGCTAGCGTCCGCCACGACGTGGTAGGCGCCTCCGAACACGACCGAGCGGATCTCGCGGCCGAGGTCGATCTCGTGACGTTGGACGCCGGGCGTCTCGCGCGGATGCAACGCGCGATGGCGTCCCATGACCTCGAGGCGTGTCTGTTCTTCAAGCCGGCCAACGTTCGCTACACGACCGGGTCCTCGATCATGACCACCTACTGCCTCGGAAACCTCGTGCGGTGCGCGCTCGTTCCCGCGGAGGGAACCCCGATCCTCTACGAGCACGGGGGCACGACCCATCTCTCGTCGCTGCGCGCGCCGGACGTGCGGGAGATGCATCCCTGGGAGTACTCCGACGATCCGCGCGCCGACCTTCGGGCATGGGCCGGGCAGATCGCCGACGGGCTCCGCGAGCTGGGGGTCTCGTCGCGCCGGCTCGGAACCGACCGGACCGCGCCGGCACCCACCCGCGCCCTGGAGGACCGAGGGCTGTCCCTGGTCGATACCGACACCCTCACGCTGGATGCACGCGCGGTGAAGACGGAGCCCGAGCTCGAGCTCCTCCGCCGCAACGGCCGCCTGGCCGTCGCGATGCTCGAGCGTTTCGAGCACGCGATCGTTCCCGGGGTGCGCGAGATCGACCTGCTCGCCGAGCTGACCGACGAGCTGTTACGCGGGGGCGGGGAGTACCTGATCACCCGAGCGTGCGTCTCGGGGCCGAACACGAACCCCTGGAACCTCGAAGCGACCGATCGCGTGGTCGAGGACGGTGATCTGGTGTTCGTGGACACCGACGCGATCGGCATCGAGGGCTACTTCGCCGACGTGTCGCGGACGTTCCTCGCCGGGGATCGAGCACCGACGCGTGCCCAGCTCGATGCGTATCGCGCGGCCTACGACTGGCTCGCGGCGACGCGTGAGCTGCTCGGTCCCGGCCCGACGATGCGGGAGTTCTCGGAGCGGGCACCCCGCTTGCCGGAGCGCTACCGCGCGCAGCGCTACGAGTGCCTCGCCCACTCGGCCGGGCTCGAGGACGAGGGACCGTCGATCGCGTGGCCGGAGGATCCCCACCCGAACCCGGACCGCCTGCTCGAGCCCGGGATGGTCCTGTGCCTGGAGGTCTACTGCGGCGAGCTCGGCGGCCGTGACGGCGTCAAGCTCGAGGACCAGGTGGAGATCACCGCCACCGGCTGCAGCGTGCAGGCTCCCTATCCGTTCTCGGAGCGCTTGCTGCGCTGAGGGACCGCTCGCCCGCACTAGGCTTGCTCCAGCCCGTCGTACCGATCCCCCGGGGATGAGAGGAGAGTGCCGTGACCTTCGAGCTCTTGGGTGAGCTGAACTGGCTGGCCGTCATCGTGGCCGCGCTCGCGTACTTCGCGATCGGAGCCCTCTGGTACTCGCCGCCGGTGCTCGGGAACCGGTGGCAAGCGGCGGCAGGCACCTCGACCCCGGCGGGTGGCGACGGGCCCGGCCCGGCCGTCTACCTCGTGCCGCTGGTCGGGAGCGCCCTGTCGGCGATCGCGCTGGGCATGATCACCGAGGCGACGGGGACCGACACCGTGAGCGAAGGACTCGTCCTGGGACTCGTCGTCGGGATCGGCTTCGCGATCGGGATCGCGATGGTCACCGCGACGTTCGAGACGAGCAAGCCCAAGCCGATGACCTGGGGCGCGATCAACGCGGGCTATCACGTCGTCGGCAACCTCGCCGCCGCCGTGATCCTCGCGGTTTGGAACTGACCCGCCTGCGCCGACTCCCGACGCGCTAGCGGCGGGCCTCGTCCCGAGGTCCTCCCGGCGGGGACCGGTCCGGTCGGCCCCGAGGGAGCGCGCCGGCACGGTGCGCGAACTCGATGGCTTCCTCGAGCCACGCCAGACGCTGGGCCGGCGTGGCCTCCAGGCCGTTCGTGAGCCGGGCGAGTCGATCTGCCTCCCAGCCGTCCGATGGCTGCTTCGACGCGACCCGGATCTGCATGTCGTCGAGATCGACGACCTCTGACCCGATCCAGAGCTCCTCGAAGTCGATCGGGTTCTCGACGAAGAGGTTCAACGAGCGCATCGGGTTCGCTGGGTCCCACAACGAGAGCACGCGCATGTCCCGGTCGGCGATCCATCGAGCTCGAACCTCGGGATCTGCGAAGTCGGACGCATCGACGGGGACACGGGGTCGGAGTCCGAGTCGCTGGAGCCCGTCGATCGCGTCCCTCGCGGCCTGCGGAGCAAGATCGATCGCGATGTCCAGGTCCGCGGTGAGGCGGGCGTGACCGTGCAGGACCACCGCGACCCCTCCGACGACGACGTAGCGGACCCCGGCTTCGTCGAGCGCCGCGAAGATCGGCTCGAACAGCCCCATCGCCCGACTATAGAGGCACCGGTCGATGCTTCGACTACCGTCGGGCTACCCCGTCGCGAGGCCCGGAAGCATCTCGTCGAGTACCTCTACGAGGGGCCACGCACCCTCCGAGGTGTTCGAGATCACGGTGTAGTGCAGCTTCGACTCGGGATCGTAGGCGGAACGGAACGAGACGCCGGCGTCGTATCCCTCGAGCATCGCAGTGTCCCGGTCCGGGCGGAGCCAGAAGCCGAGCCCGTACCGCTTCCCCTCCGAGGGAACGTCGTTGCGCGGCCGGACCATCTCGTCGACGATCGGTGACGGGACGATCGCCCCGGCGAACAGCGCGGGCCAGAACGTGGCGAGATCGGCCAGGGTCGAGTACGCGCCGCCGTCGCCCACGCCACGAACCGGCATGTGGAGCTGATTGGTTCGCCGGGAGCCGTCGACTTCGAGGTAACAGAGCGCCGCCGACCCGGGCAGCTCGTCGGATCGCGGGAACCCGGTCGAGGCCATGCCGGCGGCGTCGAAGACCCGTCTCCCTAGGACGTCGTGGTAGTCGAGACCGCTCGCCGCTTCGACGACGAGGGCGAGGACGACGTAGCCACTGTTGTTGTAGGCGAAGCGATCTCCAACGCCGAACGCGGCCGGGCGTCCGCGGACGGCAGCGCGAAAGTCGGCCGCGCGTGCGAGGCGGTGCACGGGGACCCCCATGACGTAGTCGCTGATCTCGCAGCCGGCGGATTCGTCGATGTAGTCGCCGATCCCCGAGGTGTGCGCGAGCAGATGCTCCACGGTGACGGCGGGATCGATCAGCTCGAGGTCGTCGTTCAGCAGGTCGCGGACCGAGGTCTCGAGGGTGAGCGTTCCATCGGATACGAGCGCCATCACCGCGAGGGCGGTGAACCCTTTCGTACCGCTCGCGATCGCGAACCGCGTGTCGGTGGTGTTCGGGATGCCGTGGGCCCGATCGGCGAGACCGGACGCGCGTTCGTACAGCAGCCGACCCTGGCGGGAGACGTGCACGACACCGGAGTAGCCGCTTTCGTCCGCGATGCGGTCGATCGACGCCTGCAGGTCTGCATCCATCGGGACATCCTAGCGACGAGGACCTGCCCGGTGGTGCCGTCGGGATCCGGTGCCG
The DNA here is from genome assembly GCA_040881665.1 of Actinomycetota bacterium. Lineage (NCBI taxonomy): Bacteria > Bacillati > Actinomycetota > Actinomycetota bacterium. Next base: position 32,695 of record JBBECT010000004.1, on the reverse strand, counting down.
CCATACTGACCGCATGTCCACATCGCAGACCCGCACCCAGTTGCTGGCCGAGGAGGATCGATGGTGGGGCGAGCTGCATGCCCTCGTCGACGCGATGCCACTCGACCGGATCGCGACGCCCGGGTACTTCGCCGAAGGATGGTCGGCCAAGGACCTCCTCGCTCACATCGGGAGCTGGCTCGCCCTGGCGGGGGCGGTCCTGGAGCGGATCCGGTTCGGCACCTACGTCCCCGACGAGATCGACATCGACGCGATCAACGCGGAGTTCTACGAGGACATGAAGGACGTTCCGTTCGAGACGGTGCGGGGCCAGGCCAACGCGGCGCGCACGCGCATGCTCGGCGCGTGGGGAGCGTTGCCCGAGGACACGCACGAAGCCGACGGGTGGATCCGCAAGGCGGGACCGGAGCACTACGCCGAGCACCTGCCGAGGCTCAGGGAGTGGCTCGCCGAGCTCGAGACGTAGCGTCGCGCCGCGCTAGGACCGCGGCGACGATCGGGTCGATCACGCGGGCGATCAGCGGACCGGCGATCGCGAGGATCAACACGTAGGCGCCCGCGAGCGAACCGAGGTCCGCCGCGATGCCACCCGCCACGCCTATGCCGGCGATCGCGATCGAGAACTCTCCGCGCGCGATCAACGCCGCTCCGGCCCGGAAGCGGCCGCGCGTCCGGATCCCCTCGCGCCGAGCGCTCCACCATCCGGTCGCGAGCTTCGTTCCCGCCGTGACCACCGCGAGCGCCGCGGCGACGGGGAGAGCCGGCAGGATCGAGGCGGGGTCGATCGACAAGCCGAAGAAGACGAAGAAGACGGCCGCGAACAGGTCGCGCATCGGGCTCAGCAGGTCCCGGGCTCGATCCGCCGACGGTCCGGACAGCATCAATCCCACGATGAAGGCGCCGACCGCCGCGGAGATGCCGATCTGCTGGGCGATCCCGGCGACGAGGAAGGTGATGCCGAGGATCGTCAACACCAGCGTCTGGTCGGAGTGGCTGAAGATCAGCTCACTGAGGACATCCCCCCATCGGTAGGCGACGAGGAACAGCACGGAGACCGCTCCCAGCGCAAGGGTGAGGGTGACGATGCCGTCGACGGGCCCGACCCCACTCACCAGCACCGCGATCACCGAGAGGTACACCGCCATCACGAGGTCCTCGATCACGAGGATCGAGATCACGACGGGGGCCTCGCGGTTGCCCACCCACCGCAGGTCGTCCAACAAGCGCGCCACGATCCCCGACGAAGAGATGTAGGTGATCCCGCCGAGGAAGACGGCGGCGATCGGTCCCCATCCGAGCAGCAGTCCCGCCAGGAAGCCGGGAGGGAAGTTCAGCAGGAAGTCCACCGCGCCCGACGGCGCGTGCCGGCGGATGCCGGCCGTGAGCTCGGCGGCCGAGTACTCGAGCCCGAGCATGAACAACAGCAGGATCAGTCCGATCTCCGCGCCGAACTCGACGAACTCCCTCGCGGTGATCAGGGGGAACACGCCGCCCTTACCGAACGCCAGACCGGCCACGAGGAACAGTGGTGCTGCGGGGAGTCCCCATCGGGCGGCGATGCGCGCGAGCACCGCGAGCCCCACCACGATCCCGCCGAGTTCCAGCAGGAAGGTGGCTTCGATCACCGCGTCAACCCGTCCGCAAACGAACGACGAGCTGTTCGATCCCACGCGGGGTGCCGACGACCACCAGGGTGTCGCCGAACTCCAGGGGTTGCTCGGGCCCGGGCGCGGGGATCGGATCGTCCCCCCGGACCACCGCCACGATCGATACGCCCGTGCGGGTCCGCGCCTCTGTGTCGCCGATCGTTCGTCCGGCGAACGGGCCCTCGCGGATCGGCAGCCAGTCGATCGCCAGGCCTTCGATCTGCTGGCGGAGCCGTCCCAGGTCCTCGACGACCCGCGAGGAGCCCAGCAGCTCCGCGAGGGTGCGGGCGTCCTCCTCGTCGAGGGAGATCGACTCCTTCGCGGTGTCGGGGTCGTTCTCGTCGTAGATAAGCAGGTCGATCCGGCCACCCTGCCGTTGGAGCACACCCAGACGGGTTCCGGTCTCCGTCGAGAACTCGAAACGTACGCCGAGCCCGGGCAAGGGGGTTTCGCTCACGACCGCCATGGGCCGTATCTTGCCAGGCTTCTCGTCGGGTTGCGAAGCCTCAAACCCGTCCGCAGTGGCTGACGTGAGGGCTAGTTCGCGATCAGGCTGTGCGGGTCGATGACGAACTTCTTGGCGGCTCCCTTGTCGAAGTCGGCGTAGCCTCTGGGGGCCTCGTCGAGTGAGATCGTTTCAACGTTCACGTTCCTGGCGGGATGCACCTTGTCGTGCAGGATCGCCATCATCAGGCCCCGGTGGTACTTCATCACCGGACACTGACCCGTCGCGAACACGTGCGACTTCGCCCAGCCCAACCCGATCCGGATACCGAGCTGTCCGATCTTGGCGTCGTCGTCGACGGCGCCCGGGTCGCCGGTCACGTACAACCCCGGGATCCCGATCGCCCCGCCGGCGCGCGTGATCTCCATGACGGAGTTCAGCACGGTGGCCGGCTTCTCGACCACGGTGTCTCCGCCGTGACCGCGTGCCTCGAACCCCACGCAGTCCACCGAGCTGTCGACCTCGGGGACGCCGAGGATCTGCTCGATCTGATCGGCCAGCGGCGCGCCCTTGAGGTCGATCGTCTCGCAGCCGAAGCTGCGGGCCTGTGCGAGCCGCTCGTCGATCATGTCACCGACGATCACGACGGCCGCGCCCAACAGCTGCGCTCCCGTGGCACAGGCGAGCCCGACCGGCCCGGCCCCGGCGACGTACACCGTCGAGCCCGGTCCCACACCCGCCGTAACCGCTCCATGGAACCCGGTCGGGAGGATGTCCGAGAGCAGGGTCAGGTCCTTGATCTTCGTCATGGCCTGGTCCTTGTCGGGGAACTTCAGCAGGTTCCAGTCCGCGTAGGGGACCATCACGTACTCGGCCTGCCCGCCGATCCAGCCCCCCATGTCGACGTAGCCGTAGGCCGCGCCGGGGCGGGCGGGGTTCACGTTCAAGCAGATGCCGGTCTTGCCGTCCTTGCAGTTGCGGCACCGCCCGCAGGCGATGTTGAACGGGACCGAGACGAGATCCCCGACCTCGATGAACTCGACGTCGCGGCCCTTCTCGACCACCTCACCGGTGATCTCGTGGCCGAGGACGAGCCCGGCCGGGGCCGTCGTGCGCCCGCGCACCATGTGCTGGTCGCTGCCGCAGATGTTCGTGGCGACGGTCTTGAGGATGACACCGTGTTCACACTTGCGGTTGCCGAGAGCAAGCTTCGGGTAGTCGATGTCTTGCAGCTCGACCTTCCCGGGCTCGATGTATGCGACGCCGCGGTTGTCTGCCATCGCTGATCTCGCTTTCGTCTCGATCCTTCTGCGGGTGGTGGGGCGGATGTGTGCCGCGTGTCAGCTGACCGCGTCCGCCCCCGCCTGCGCGACCGTGTGGTCGTCCTCGACGCTGGAGCCCGAGACGCCGATCGCCCCGATGATCGTGTCGCCGTCCTTGATCGGAACCCCGCCGGGAAACGTGATCAGACCGCCGTTGGAGTGCTCGATGTTGTACAGGGGCCCGCCTGGCTGGGACAGTCCGCCGATGTCGCCGCTGTTCATGTCGAACCCTCGAGCGGTGCGAGCCTTCTTCTGGGAGATGTCGATGCTGCCGAGCCACGCACCGTCCTGACGACAGAACGCCTTGAGGTTGCCGCCGGCATCGACGACGGCGATGTCCATCTTCGTGCCGATCTCGTCGGACTTCGCGACGGCCGCCATGAGCGCGACCTGAGCCTGTTCGAGGCTGATGTCTTTCGTGTTGAGCGCAGCCATGCGGCAGCACCACCCTTTCTGTGGACGCACGGAACGGGGAAGAGGCCCGGACCGCTCGGTTGCGTTCCTTCTATCACCCCCGCCTGAGCGGGCGCAACTCCACGAGTATCCCTGCGATCACCGAGCCGATGGGCGACGGACACCCGCGGTTCTCTTCGTGTTCATCTCTGCCGCATATCCTTCCAGGACGTGACCTTCCCCCAGGAGCGTCGATCCGGATCTCGGTTCTCGCCGCATGTCGCACGCGGCGGCGCGAAGGAAGACTGGATGTGGGAGCTGCTACCCGCCGCGCGACCTGACGTTCGGGTCGGCGGCGAACGCCAGCAGCGGTGCCTGGTGCTCCTCGTAGTGTTCGATCGTCTCGCTGGTGAAGTACTCGATCGCCTCGTCTGTCGCCTCGGCTTCGGCCCAGGCCGCCAGCAGCTGCCTCCGAACGTCGTCGACCTCCGCGAGCACCTCGACCATCGGCAGGGACCGCGACCGCTGCTGCTCCCTCAGGTTCACGTCGTCGGTGCTGGCTTCCTCCCCTCGCCATCCCTCGCGCGAGGCGCGGATGACATCTCTCCACCAGAACGCGACGTGCCATACGACGTCCTTCGCCGACCATCCAGCCTCGAGAGCCGGCGTCTCCCGTCGCTCCTCGGGTACGGCGTTCACGGCGTCCTGGAACCGGGCCCACGCCTCCGCTTCCCGTCGTGTCACATCCTGCTTCGTCGTCATCGTGCGCCTCAATTCGCATCCGGGTGGGCGACAGACTAGCTGGACCTGCGAGGCCGAGATCGAGGAACGACCTCCAGCCGCGTCGGGGCCCTCGCGTTCGTGATCGGTCCGGCTCCTCCACTGGAATGGCCGAACCCGTGACGATCGGGCCCTTCGGCCGTTGCCCTTCGGGGCGCCTGATGGCTAGGCTCGTGCGCATGTTCCGTCGCCGCCTTGTCGCACTCATCGCAGCGATTCCCCTCGTCCTCGTGACGTTCGTAGCGGCCCCCGCCGGGGCACAGTTCCCCGGTACGAACGGAGGCATCGCCTTCGTTCGCCGGAGCGGGTCGGGGGCCGACGGGTACGATTCGACGCTGCGCATCGTCGGCCCCGCCGACAAGCGGAGGACGGTGGCCGCAGGCTTCGAAACGATTCACGATCTCTCCTGGACCGCGACGGGGCGGCGTCTCGCCTTCGATGGGGAGCGAGGCGGCCGCTCCGGCGTGTGGGTTGTTCGGGCCGACGCACGCGGGTTGCGCCGGATCCTGGTCCGAGGCGCCAGCCCTTCGTGGGCGCCGAACGAGGGGAAACTTGCCGTGATGACGGAGAGGTCGCACGACGACGAGTCGCCGATCAGCCAGATCTTCATCGTCACCCTCGACGGTGAACGGACGCAGATCACCGAGGGCTCCCCACACTTCGATCCCGCATGGTCCCCCGACGGGGGCTGGATCGCATTCCGCACGCGCGTCGAGATCGACGGTGCGACGGTCGGCGCGATCGGAACGATGCGAACCGACGGAACGGACCGGAAGTTGCTTGCTTTCGGGAGCCTGGGATCGCCGGACTGGTCACCCGACGGCCGACGGATCCTGTTCACCCGCCGGAAGACCACCGCGGTGATCGACGACGGGAAGCACGACTGCAGGTCCGAACGGTTCACCGTAGAAAGCGTGCTTGCTACCGACGGCTCCGATCGCGTCGTCCACTACGTCGCCACGTGGCCCTCTGCCGATGGAAACCCGTACGCCGGTGGCTACGCCGACGCCCGATGGTCGCCGGACGGGCAACGGATCGTGGTCGTCGAACAGCGGCACCTCTTCAGCGACGCTGCATGCGGTGGCGACGACGACGAGGACACGATCGTGACGTTCAGGGCGGACGGAAGCGATTATCGGTACCTCCTGAACGAGCGGCCGGAGGAGGATCTTCACGAGCCCGCGTGGCGGCCGATCCCGGTTCCATAGGGGTGGCTGAAGCTGCGACGGCTTCGATCGTGCGACGGTTTCACCGCGGCCGACTCCGTCAGCTTCGCTTCGAAGGTCATTGCACCGGTCGTCTCTCTGCGGTTGCCTGGCGTAGTGATGAGAACCGACCTTCGAGGCGAAGCTGACGCGCCGCGTCCGCACGGCGGGAGCTGATCCAATGGCTCATCGCTCGAGCACCTTCGGGCCACCGCGGCTCAGCATCGCCGCTGCCTTGACCGCGATCACCGTCGTCTTGGCGATCGCGCTGGCGATTGGAGTGATCGTCCTGTGGCCGGGCGAACTCCGCGAGCTCGACTCGCAAGGGATCCTCAACCGGGGGGCGGTCTTCCCGGCGACCGTGGTCTCACTCGAATACGGTCCGTGCTCGAACGCCGATCCGACCAGCGGAACCGAATGCCGGACCATCGGGCTTGAGCTCGGTGGGGGGCCCGACGAGGGATCGACCGCGTCGATCGAGGTGCCCGATGTCGGAACCTCCATCGAGGTCGCCGAGGGTGATCGGGTGGTGCTGGCCTACCAGCCTGACGCTCCCAGAGGCCTTCAGTACTCGCTCGTGGATCGGGACCGAAGGCCGACGTTGCTGCTGCTCGCCGGACTGTTTGCTCTGGTCGTGATCCTGCTGGGCAGGCTGCGCGGCATCGCGGCTCTCGTTGGGCTCATCGGCACGGTCGTCATCCTCCTCACCTTCGTGTTGCCCTCGATCCTCGACGGTGCTTCTCCTGTGTGGGCCGCTGTCGTGGGTGCAGGGGTCGTCGCCTATATCGTTCTCTACCTTGCCCACGGCTTCTCGGTGCGCACGACGGTCGCCCTGCTTGGGACCTTGTCGGGCCTCGCCTTGACCGCTGTGCTCGCCGACGTCTTCGTCGGACTCGCCCACCTGTCGGGTTTGGGGAGTGAAGAGGCGGGCATCGTCACCGCGCTCGGCATCGACCTCGATCTATCAGGACTGGTCCTCGCCGGCATGATCATCGGCGCCATGGGTGCGATCGACGACGTTGCGGTTACGCAGGCATCCGCTGTATGGGAGTTGGCCACGACCGACCCAACGATGCGACGACGTGACCTCGCAAGGGCAGGGATGCGAGTCGGGCGCGATCACGTCGGCTCGATCGTGAATACGCTCGTGCTCGCGTACGCGGGCGCGTCGCTCCCGCTGCTGATCGTGTTCACCCTCTCCGAGCAGTCGCTCGGGATCGCCGCGAACGGCGAGGTTCTCGCCACGGAGATCATCCGTACCCTCGTTGGCTCGATCGGCCTCGTCGCCGCAGTTCCGATCACGACGTGGCTCGCCGCCCGCGTGGTTGTCGACACGGTCAGCTCAGGTGCAGGCGGTCCGCCACCCTCGTCGAGGTAGTAGTGGGCGGAGCACCGGGCGGCGAGGGGGAAGCAGGATCCGGGGCGGTCACCTCGATCCGGCGGGGGCCGCGACGTATCCGTCGTCCGCGGGTGAGCTCGGCTAGAGGGGAAGCCAGAGCTTCACTGTGGTCCACCAACCGCCGACCTCCTCAGCCCGTGATCGCATCGCCGCTAGCCCCACAGCGGCTCTGACAGGTCCGACGGCGACAGACCACGACCGTCGTCGACGACCTCGACGTAGATCCCTCCGTCCCGTTCCTGCAAGGAGACGGAGACGGTTTCCGCCTGCGCGTGCTGCCGGACGTTGTCGATCGCTTCGTGCGCGACGCCGAGTGCCACGCCGTACAGACCCTCCGGTGGTTGCGACGGAAGCCGGTCCTGAACCGACCAGCGGTAGCCGCACGTGTCGGCATGACGAGCGAGGAGTCCCTCGATCGCGACGCCGAGGCGGCGGCGCCCCAGGGCGGGCGGTTGGATCTCGAACACAAGGTCGCGGAGTCCCTCGATGCCGATCTCGACGGCCTGCTCCAACTCGTCCAACGCACGATGATCGAGCATCCCAGGACACGAGATTGCGCGCCCCGGTCATCGAACGGCCTCAAGCCCCCCGCAGTTCCGACGGGTCTGCTGCGCGGCTCCGACGGTCTCGCATTCTCAGAGGAGAGTCAGACCGAGGCCTTTACTATCCTGACACGAGATGGTATACATCTCTGATGGATACGACTCCGGGGTGGGGATCGGCCGCGCTCAGAGCCCTCTCCGAGCAACTCCAGGACTCCGACGCTCGATTCGAGTTGGTCGTCGTCGGTGGCTCTGCGCTCGTGGCGCTGGGATTGGTGTCCCGCGTCACACGCGACATTGATGTTGTCGGCATCCTGGCACAAGGTGAGTTGGTTCCTGCGGATCCGCTCCCCGAACCTCTCGTCGCCGCGGGTGCGCGGGTTGCGCGGGATCTCGGGCTGCCACCCGATTGGCTCAATGCCGGCCCGACCGCTCTCTTGGACTTTGGTCTTCCCTCGGGTTTCCTCGATCGGGTCCATCGCGTAGACGTCGGGCCGAGTCTCGCCGTCCTGTACGCCGATCGCTTCGACCAGATCCATCTGAAGTTGTACGCGATGGTCGATCAGGCGGGAGGGCGGCACGAGGACGACCTTCGGGCCCTTACCCCGACGCCCGACGAGTTGTTGATCGCGGCTCGCTGGACGAGGACGCACGACCCCTCGCCAGGGTTCCGTGGACAGCTGTCCCTCGCGCTCGAGCGGCTTGGAGTGGACGATGCCGACGTCGAGTAGTCAGCAGCTCCGGCAAGCCGTTGCGGATGCCGCGTGGACGCAATGGGCGCATCTCGGTGTTTCCGTGGAGGGACTGTGGGTCGAGAGGAGATGTATCGACCCGGAGGCCCTCGTGTGGCTCATGTTCGTGCCCGGAGGTGTCAGCGATCCGCGCCTCGTCGACGCGACCAGCGACTGGCTTGCGCTTAACCGCGATCTCCTATCCGTTCACAGGCTTCGGAATCTCTTCCGATCGGGGCCAGGAGCCGTGGACGAGCCGGTATCCATCCTCAGAGGAGGAGAACAGGGGAAGAGGCGGATCGCGGCCGCGCCGAAGGCGCTGGAACCGGATCCGATGCTGCCCTCGAACTTCGCCGTTCGCTTGCGGCTCCTCATGGACGCGGGTGCGAGGTCAGAGGTCGCTCGATTCCTGCTGACCTGGCCGGGCTCGGAGGCCGACGCGCATCACGTCGCCGAGGCGGCTGCGTTCGCCAAGCGGAACGTGAACGACATCTTGCTCTCCTTCGTTCGTGCCGGTGTCGTCGACGAGGCGTGGGCCGGGAATCGTCGGGTCTTCTCCGCCGACAAGAGCCGCTGGCGCGCGTTCCTGGGGTTGGGTTCGGAGGAGCTGCCCGGTTACATCCCGTGGATCCGCCTGTTCCGACCCACCGTTCGCATCCTCAATTGGCTCGAAGATGCGGGAGAGGCCGGCAAGAGTCGCTACCTCCGATCGAGCGGCGCTCGTGACCTGATCGAAGATGCACGAGCCGATCTGGTGGCATGCGGCGTCGACGTCCCCGACCCTCAGAGATTCCCAGGAGACGCCTTCCTGGAGCCCTTTGACGAGCTGGTCTCGGAACTGGCAGTTCTTCTGCAGCGTGCACCACAGCGCATGCCGTGATCGCCGAGCGCGGTCGAATCGCCCGTCCTCCAGCACGAGTGATGCTCGACCGACCTTCGGAGTGTGTTCCGCTAGAGTTCATCTGGACCCCCTTTCGCCCGCCTCCTGTGCCAAGGGGCTCCTCGCGGGTGCAACCTTCTTCAGGTGACATGCAACGCCATGCGCAGGATGAGGGTTATCTACCTAGATGAGGACAGGTCAGGCCGACGCGGACCCCTCAAGCCTCGAAGCTCGGCCCTTCGCGCGCTTCTTTGAAGACGAGTACCCACGATTGGTGCGTCTGATCTACGCCGTGACTCTCGACGTGGCCGAGGCGGAAGACGTGTCTCAGGAGGCGATGGTGCGTGCCTACGAGCGATGGGATCGCGTCCAGGCGATGAGTTCCCCGGAGGGGTACGTCTATTCAACCGCCCTGAATCTCCAGCGCAAACGACTGCATCACCTGAAAGTGCGTGCGCGAAATCTGCTTCACCTCGATCGCCGCTCGCCGATGGAGTCGCACGTACCCGGCGAGATCCTGTCAGCCCTGGCCTCGATCTCGCCCGGACAGCGAGCAGCGATCGTTCTCGTGGAGTGGCTCGGCATGAATTCCGAAGAGGCGGCCGAGACTCTTCGAATATCACCGGGGTCGGTGCGAAGCCGTGTCCATCGGGCCAAGCAGACGCTGCGGGCGAGTCTAGGGAGTGATGAGGATGCGTGAGTTGAAGGATCGGCTCGACAGAGAGCTCAGGGCAGTCCCGCTGGCCCCTCTCAAGCTGCATGACCTTCAGGCTCGCGCCCACGCTCGCATTCGGACACAGCGGATCATTGCCGGAGTGCTCGCGCTCGTGGTCGGGTCAGCTGCGGTTCTTCTGGTCGCTCAAACATTCGGCGAACCACCATCCACGACCGCGATATCCAGCGATACTGACGGCCCCGCCGTTGAGGTGCTCCTCTCCTCGGAGGAAGCTGATCCGATCGGAACGATCGAGTTCGATGGCGTAACTCGAACGTATCGCCCGAACGGCTTCTGCCCAGCGCCGGATTGCAGAAGCGTCACACACGACCCGATCCCTGCGGAGTATCTCGACGTGCCACCGAGTAGTTCGGTCCGGTTCAGAGGAACCCTTGATCCAGTGTCGGCTCAGGTGACGCTCCAAACTCATAGATCATCTGTCGACTTCGGAGAGTTGGCAGTCGACATCGAGGACCGCGTTGCTCGGCTAAACCTTCCGGTAGCCGGTCCGTCCTTCTACTTGCTGGACATCACGGCCCTCGGGGACAGGGGATACACACATTTCTACTTCGGGCTATCGACTGAGGGGCCTTCAACCTCCAGCTCGACGGACACCGAGTCCCTCCCGGTTGGCGACACTACGCGGATGGAGGTCTACGAGGCCGCGGTCAGGCACTTGATCAGCCTAGAGGCCGCCGGGAGGTGGGACACGATCTTCATTCGCGAAACGCTCTGCGAGAACGCGGACAGCGGTTCCTTCGGTAAGGATTGCGAAACCGCCTTCACGCCGCAGGAGCAGTCGTACCTTGCAAACCGACTGGCCGACGAAGCGCGCGTGTTCTTCGTCACCGACTTCAGCGAGGTGCACGATCGCGATCGGCTTTGGGCGAGCGGTCGGGGAGTCTACGTTTGGGTCGGACCGCTCCACCGTCGGAACGATCACTTCGAGGTCGCGGGGAGCATGGTCTGCGGCGGACTGTGCGGAACCGGGTCGGCATGGGAGGTCCGTCAAACAGCGGCGGGCTGGAAGGTCGTAGGGACGGTGGAGGGGGCGGGGAGCTGGATCGCCTGAACCCGTCGGTTCGACGGTCACGGTGAGCCTGCCGTTCGGCCATCCGTGTAAGCAGATCAGGTCGTGGGAGTGTCCTTGCTGTCATGAGCAACGTTCCGTCGCCCTCGATCTCGGAGGCAAGCCCCGATCTGCTCTTCGAGGACTTCTTCGTGTCTCAGCGCCAATCGCTGTTTACCGCTGTGTACCTGGCGATTCGTGACCGGACCGAAGCGGAGGAGGTTACTCAAGATGCCTTCGTGCGCCTCCTCGAGCGATGGGGGGACCTTGGTCACGTTCAGGACCTTGAGGGATATCTGTTCCGGGTCGCATTCAACCTGATCCGGAACAGACGTCGCAGGAGCCTGGCCGCCGTCCGCCGCGTCTTCGACCGGACCGAGCGCGACGAACTCTCGGCGATCGAGGCTCGCGACACCGTGTCGCGAGCTCTGGATCGGCTCACCCCGAGGCAGCGAGCGGTGCTTGTGTTGGTCGATCTCAGCGATCGAACCACGGAAGAGACGAGCCAGCTGCTTGGGATAAAGCCGTCTACGGTCCGCGTCCTGCTTGCACGAGGACGGGACGGCCTGAGGGAAGGAGTATCCCGTGACGACATCTGACAGTCGAAACCTGCTCCTGCGTGCGGCGCGGGAGGTGCCGACCCTAGACCTGGGACTCGCGGATATCCACCGACGACGACACAGCCTGCAGCGCCGCAGGCGTTTCGCGTCGGGTGTAGGCGCGTCGGCGATCGGCGTCGTGGCGATGGCCGTGGCCGCCTCGTTCCTGCTCGGCCGGTCGTCACAGGGCCCCGCCTCGGTGAGCGAGCCCCCCCGAATCCTGCCCCCCGCCATCGCCGCGCCGTTGGAGGTCCTCGACGGCCAGTATTACTACGCGCGGGTCACGGATTTTCGCATCGGCGGTGGCGAGCAGTCCCCCGAGGGCACGATGACGCCATTGATCGAGAACGGCGTTACGGAAAAGTGGTGGGCACCCGACGACTCGGGACGGCTTCGCTACTCGGAACGAGACGACAAGACCTTCGGCCCGGGTGAGCTCCCCAGGGAGACGAACACCAGCCGATTCCCGACCGATCCGGACGAGCTGAAGGAGTTCCTACTGGAACGGAGCCAACCTTCGGGAGCCTCACCGGCCCCCGTCGTGAGTCCTCCTCCCGGGTCGGACCCCAAGGACGGGCAGCTGTGGCGCGCGATCACCGACCTGCTCGCGATGCCGAACGTCACCCCGACCCACCGCGCCGCACTGCTGAACGTCGCCGCAGAGCTGCGAGGTGCCAAGGTCGACCTCTCCGCAACAGATCCTGTTGGGCGGCCTAGTTACCGGATCTCATTTCACGCGGTGTCGGACGGCGTCCGACAGGAGCTCTTCGTGGATCCGTCCAGCCACGAACTCCTCGCGATCCGATCCTTCTGGGGTGGGGGTGATCAGGTCGGGGAGATTTCAGACCTGAAGGTCGTTGAAGAACTGGGCCTGGCGGATGCAACTGACTTGCGGCCACGGCGCTCGTCGATCCCGCGTCCGATCGATCCACCTTCGTCTGTGGGTACCACGGGCTAGGATCTCGGGTTGGATCAGCTCTTCGTCAGCGACGACGCATCCACACGCTACCCGGTCGGATGTCCATCCCTCGGCGCCGGGGTCCGGCACCACCGTCGAATTCTGGATCCCGTCCGCCCCCGCACCCTGAGGCGTTGCTTAGGCTGCCACACGCGGAGCTTCTGTGTGAGGACACGCAAGGACGGTGAGATGGTTACGGGATGAACGTGATCGACGGCAACGCGCTGGCCGAGGAGCTCAAGGCGAGCATCGAGGACGAGCTGCGGGTCTTGCGGCGCTCGGCGGTCCGGCCGGGGCTCGCCACCGTGGTGTTCGGGGAGGACTACGGAGCGCTCGCGTACGAGCGGCACGTCCACCGCCTGGCCGAGGAGCTGGAGTACCGGTACGTGCGAGAGCACTTGGCCCCGAACGTGGAGCTCGCGGAGGTCGTCGCCACGATCGGCAAGCTGAACGCCGACCCTCGGGTCACGGGGATCATCGTCCTGCAGCCGCTGCCCCCGCAACTGCCTGAGGCCGAGATCAACTCCGCCTTGGACCCGCTCAAGGACATCGAGGCGGTCCACCCCGTCAACGCCGGTCTGCTCGCGCAGGGACGCCCCCGGTTCATCCCCTCCACGGCGGCCGCGTGCTTCCACATCCTGGACTCCTACGCTGGGTCGCAAGGCTTCGATCCGTCCCGGTTCTACCGCGGACGAACCCTCGTGGTGGTGGGACGCTCCAACGGCGTGGGCAAGCCAGCCCAATCGCTCGGCCTCCAGCGCGACGCGACGGTGGTCACCTGTCACTCCGGAACAGACGAGGCCGGCCGCCTCGCCGACTTCACGCGCCAGGCCGACATCCTCATCGCGGCGACCGGCGTGCCGGCGCTGATCACCGGGGAGATGGTCCGCGAGGGCGTGATCGCCCTCGACGTCGGCATCAATGCCCTGAAGGATCATTCGACGGGAGAGGTCCACATCGTTGGCGACCTGGACTTCGAACGTGTCGGAGCCCGAGCGGAGGCGATCACTCCGGTCCCGGGCGGCGTGGGGCCGGTCACGGACGTCTGGCTCGTCGGGAACACCCTCGCTGCCGCGGCCACGGCGGCGAGGGTGGAGTCTCGCTTCGGCGAGCGTCGCTGACCGCGCTCAAGGGCCCAGCCAGCCCGGTGGCGGATCCGCGCCAGCTCCATGATCTCGAATGTCTCGTCCTCCCCGATCGCCTAGGCGTGCCACGCACCTCGGCCGTTCTGAGCGGCAAGAGGGCTCCCTCGGGCAGGCGCGCCCGCTCCATGGCTCCGCCCGCTCCGGTGCTGTGGCTAGTGCTGGCCGAGCCCTCCATCACTTCCAGCGACCGTGTCGTGAGCCCTTCCTTCGGCGGCCCCATCGGTGAGCACGTTCGGTAATGCCCGCGAGATCCGTCGTTCGCCGGAGAGGGGAACGGTCAACCCGCTTCCTCCGGAGCTGGGTCCTCGCGTTCTCTCGCGAGGGGTGCCGCGGCGCGGATATCTGGGTGATGGGCGCCGACGGCTCGAGCGCGAGCAATCTCCTTGAACGGCCGGGATACGACTTCGAACGGCCCGCGGACGTTCGATCGGAGGGCGGTGAACCACAGGACCCCCCGGGCCCGTATTCCCACGGATGCCACGAGGCGCCAACGAGAGGGGGGAGGGCATGGTGCGGATCGGGACTCCGAAGGCATGACGCTATATCTGTACGAGGCAGACACGGACGACACGAGCACGTGCTACGGCGAGTGCGCCGACGCCTGGCCAGCGTTGATCAGTGACGCCGCGACCGCGGGGGGAGGGGTGGTACGTGGTCGGTCGATCCCTCGGGCGCGCCCATCACGACGGCGGGCACGAGCGCCGGGAACTGATCCGAGGGATCGGCTGACCGGGGGGTGCTTCACTCATCGACAAGGAGGAGGTCGGAGATGATGTCAATTCGTATCCTGAGACACCGGATCTTTGTGCTGCTTGTCTTGGCTGCCGTGCTCGTTGCCATGCTCGGCGGCACGGCGCTCGCGCGTCAAACCATCCGGGCTCGCGACAATCGCTTCGCCCCCAAGCGAGTGTCGGTGTCCCGAAACGAAAGGGTCATCTGGCGAAATGCCGGGAACAACGACCACACCGTCACCGCGTTCGGCGGCGGCTGGTCGAAGGACGTCAGGTTGGATCCTGGTGAGACCACCCGCTTCAGGTTCGATCAGAACGGGATCTACCGCTATCGCTGCAAGATCCACGCCAACATGGACGGAAGGATCCGCGTCGGCTGAAGGGGAGACGACGAGAAGAGGCGCGAGAGTCCGTGTCGGGACCTGGGAGGGCCTGAAGAGCCCCTCCCACGGCGTCGGAGCGGTACCGCAGAATCTTTATGCCGCTATCGTGGTGACGTGACCTCGCCGCTTCGACTCGTGGAGTTCCCTGCCGACGACCCGGCCCGGGCTCGCGGGTTCTGGAGTGCGCTCTTGGACGTGGAGCTCGAGGACCGCGCCGGGGGTGAAGGTGAAGGCTGGCAGACTCACGGGGGAGGCTCCGCGCTCGGCCTCCACCAGAGGGGGTCGGGGCCCGGCGACCGGGTCTCGCTCCCATATTTCTCGGTTCTGGACATGGACGCGGCGCTGCAGCGCGTCCGCGAGCTCGGCGGTGAGGTCATCCACCCGGGAGAGCGGTGGAGCGTGTGTCGAGACACAGAGGGAAGCCCTTTCGGGCTCGCGTTCGACCTGCCCTAGCGCGGTAGCGGATCGTTGCGCCCGCGTCGGATCTCGCGGGATCACGTCTGAGATGAGACCTGTTCACTTTGGTCTGCTGTCGGCCCCTCGAGGGTAGGAGCGCTCCTCTTGGACCTCGCCGTTCTCCTTCTCGATCCGGAGTGTGGCCCGCTTCTGGAGGTTCGCGATCTGGGCAGCCGCTTGAACGACGTCCTCCTTGTTGTCGGCCCTGGCGATCACCCCGATCCTGGACTCTTTCGCTTTCCACCCACTCTTCTTCTTGCGCTTCGAAACCGTGTAGACCTTCTCCTTCGACACGTGAACACGCCCTCCTCTTGATGGCTACTGCCGAAATGGTCTCTTACCCGGACGGGCCGCCGCCTACACAAGCTTGCGCGGCCCGCGCCCTCGGTCGCGCGCGCGGCCGGAGTGGGACCCGCGCTACGCGCATCATCCGAGCCATTCGCGGGTACGTGCTTCCTATGTTCCTTCGATGGATCGCTCGACTGCTGTTCACGGCGGTGTTCATGCGCCTGGTTCGGCACTTCGCGGCTCGGCGCCGCATTCGAACCTGAGCCACCACGACCAGACCAAACTCCGAGACCTGAGGCCTTGGAGGCAGGCGTGCCCGGTCAGGCGGTGTGGCCCACGACTCGGTAGAGGTGCCAGCGGTCGGGGACGCCCTTCAGCTCGTGCTCGCCGGCATCCTCGAAGGTGAGTCCGGAGCCGGCGACGAGGTCCCTCACGGTCTGCGAAACCAACACCTCCGACGGCCCGGCGTTCGCCGCGACCCTGGCTCCGATCGAGACGGCCAGCCCGCCGGCATTGCCGTCGATCACTTCGCACTCACCGGTATGGATCCCCGCGCGGATCTCGATCCCGAGCTCTGCGACGCGTTCTGCGATGTCGACCGCGCACCGGATCGCACGCGCGGGTCCGTCGAAAGTGGCGTAGAAGCCATCGCCGGCCGTATCGACCTCGGTGCCGTCGAGGTGGTGCAAGGAATCACGCACGATCGCGTGATGTCGCTGGAGCAACTCCTTCCACTCACGGCCGGGCATCGCGGAGGACCGCTGAGTGGAACCAACGATGTCCGTGAACAGCACGGTGGCCAACACGGTGCTGTGCGCCGCCGATGGCCGTTCCACGCCGATGAAGTCGCGGATCTGCTCGACCCATGCGGGGAAATCCTCCGAGTCCCAGGCATCGCCTGGCATCGCGCGGACTTCGGCCGCGGGCATCCGGGCGGCGACGTACTCGGCGGTGTCGACGGCGTCCTTCCGTTCCTTGTGCACGAGCAGAAGCGTGGGAGTTCGCACCGCGTCGAGCACGTTCCGGACGTCGATCTCGGCCCACATCTGAACCAACTTCCGTGCGACGTCGGGCGTGCATGCGCCGCGGGTCCACCTCGGCATGTACGCGCCAAGTTCGGGAGGCATGACGTTCCCCAGGACTTCCTGATCCTGCAGGAATGCCTTCCCGTATGCCTCGGTCCCCCACAGGTCGATGAAGTCGAGCTCGCTTTGCAGGTCCTCGGGCGTCACGCCCCAGGGGAAGTCCTCGGCCCGCGCGTAACGAGGCGCCGGTTCGACCCAGACCAAGGCACGGGGGAGCCGCGGCCGCGTCGCGGCGGCAAGGATGTTGACCGCTCCCGTGGCGAGGACGCCGAAGAGCACGGGCCGTCGGACTCCGATCGTGTTCAGCACGGTCATGAGGTCGGACACGCGGGTCTCGAGCGTGGGGAGACCGACGTTGCGACTCGACAGCCCGAGGCCTCGCGGGTCGTGCGTGATCACCCTGGAGAACGAGCGCAGCTCGCGCAGCCAATCCCCCGAGACGGGGTCGTCCCATTCCAGGTCGATGTTGCCCGGCCAGTCGGATTGACTCACGACGTCGATCGGACCATCACCGTCCACCCGATAGCCGAGGTAGATGCCGTCGTCGGTCTTCGCGTAGCCGAACGTCGAGCTCGCCGTCACGGGCCGATATTCGCCTCGATGGTGACGGGGCGCAACTCACCGTGTGCGAAGTGCCTCTTCCGGCACCGTTAGAGCCCCGGATCGGGAGAGGAACTTCTCTGCGCATGACTCTCTTCGACCTGGCTCAGACTGCCGAGCAAGAGCAGAGACCGCAAGCGAGACCAACTCGCTCAGCTGTCAGACAGCGGCGCACTTGCAGGCTCTTCGAGTGCTTCGAGCACGCAGGCCTTGCGCAGGGTTTCCAGGTCCCCAGATTGTCGGCGGGCCTGGTCAGCGAGCCGTCCGCAGGCCGCTGTGTCGATGCCGCCTGGACCAGCAACGATGAGTGACTCCCACAGCGCCTCCTTCAAGCGCACCCCAGCGATCAGGCCCTCAAGCTCGATCAGCCGACTGAGCGGGGTGTAGGAGATGACCCCGCCGTTCAGCTTGAGCCGACTGACTTTCTCCATGCTCCAGGCCATGGCCATCTTGACCGTGCTCCTTTGCCCGCCGACGACCTCGATCATCTTCTCCAGAACGGCACGTTCTGTCTCCAGCTCTCTTCGAAATCGAGAGAGCACTTCCGAGATCTCAGGGCGGTCGCGGTTCTCGGACTGGCAGCGGTTAGCAAGCTCGGATGCCGCGATGGATCCCGCTAGGTGGTCGTTGAGATAGATCGGTAGGGGTCGCGTTTCCATGGGTCCTCTCACCCTTCGCGTCGGTATGACGAATGAGAGCCGCCAACACGTCACCCTGCAAGGAGCGACTTCTTGCGCGCGGCCATCCGGTCGCCCAGCTTCTCGATTTCAGCGGCATCCAAGACCTGCCGTGCCTGCTTGAACATCTCGCCTTCCTCTTCCTCGATGTGGTGCTCGATGTTCTCCTTCATGACCGTGAACTTGGCCCCCCATCGCTCGTCGTCGAAGGGCGTCTGCTCGATCTCCCCCATGATCTCGTCCACGACGTGGTGCTCCTCGTAGGCCTCGAGAGTGATCTCCTTGGTCTTGGCATGTTCCTTCAACGCGGGGTAGAAGATTTCCTCTTCGATAGCCTCGTGCACGGTAAGGTCGTTCTTGATGCGGGTCAGGAGCTCCTCCCGGGTCTTCACTCCGCGCTCTGTAGTGGAATCCGCCTTCTCCAGTAGCTCCTTGAGCGCGTCGTGATCGTCCTCCAACAGCTGGATCGCGTCCATCTCTCCTCCTCGCTGGTCGTCGGGAAGGCGGATTTCCCGGGCGGCGGGCCAATCAAACCCAAGGCCGGAAAAAACCTTCGGAAAAGGCGAAGGCCCCGAACCCGCTGGTGGTTCGAGGCCGCCGCCTTCAAGAGAGGTGCAGGATCCGCTGCCCGATCGCTCGGACCCGGCGGGACCGTCCCCGTACGCTCCCAACGGCGTTTGCGCGCGAGAAGGCCCGAGACGCAAAGGACGCACGAGTCGGTGAGACCTAGCGGAGAAGCAGGTTGGCCACGATGGTAAGGAGCACGGACAAGGCGAGAGAGCCCAAGATCATCATCAAGCAACCAAACCCGCCGCCAAGTGGTTGCACTTCCCAGTTACCGAATCGCATGAAGCCTCATCATCATCGGCTCCGCCTCAGAGCAAGCGGAGGGGGCGGCGCAATAGCCGCACCCCCTTCGCCTGCTACTCACCTACGAACGTCGTCCCGACCCGTCCTCACGTGATCCGAGCGGTCACGTCGCTTCAAACCGGCGAGGCCGATAAGGCCGAGCAAGCCAGCCAGCCCGAACAGGCCGGTGTCGCCATCGTCATTGGTGGCTTCCTCCGTCACCGACGTGTCCGTGTCCTGCGCTGTGGCGACGGCGCCACCGCCAAGCGTCAGGACGGCAGCCAGCGCCAAAGCAGTCAAGCTCCGTTTCATGTTTCCCTCCCCTCCGAATTCGTTTGCCTGGGCGCTGGCGATACCCGGCGGATCGTGCTTCAAACCAGCCTCGATGCGCCGGCTGGGTTCCCTGGCCGGTCGGAGCGGGCAAGCACCTCGTGGTGGACGCCGATTGGCAGGTAGAGAAGCGCAGCGCGTGAAAGTGGAGAGGTCTGCCCTCGGTTCTGTTGAGCCGGGTTGGTGGAATCCTCATGCTCGAAAGGAGGAACGGCATGCCGAAGAGCTGCCCGCCGGAGTTCCGGCGCAAGGTCCTGGGCCTGCTGGCGGCCTGCTGAGCCCGGCCGACGATCAGCCGGGACACGACATCAACCTTCAACGTGTCCGGTGCTGTCGCGGCCGGAGCTGCGTACGAGGCGCTACCGGTGTCGTCTCGATCGGCCTAGGCGTCGCGACCGGTAGCTCTCTGATCCTGTCGAGTGCGCGCTCGTTCTTTCCATCGGGGCTGAGGTCGTCCCATGATTCGATCTCTTCGATGGTTCGTTCCGCCCACGCGTGGACCGTGTTGAGGAGGCTGATGAAGAAGTCCACTGCCAGGGCGCGGATGTAGACCTGATCCTGGGTGACGGCGAGGCCTTCGAGGAACTCCTGTTTGACCTCTCCTCCGAAACGGAGCATCTCCCGGGCATCGTCTCGGACCTGATGGAGGGTCGTCACGATCTGATCCTTGGTGCCGAGAGGGGCCACGAAGAGTCGGATCATGGCTTCGAAATCCATGGCGAACGGAGACACCGGCGTGGAGAGCCATCCGCGCAGCGCCTCACGTCCCTCGTCCGTGATCGAGTACACGGTTCGTGCCCGCTTCCCGACGTAGTCCTTCTTCCCGGTCAGGAGGCCCATCGCAGAAAGCCGCTTCACTTCTCGGTAGATGGCGCTTTCGGCTCGCGGCCACACGTAGCGGAAGTAGCGCACCCGCTGCTGCGCCAGCTCGTAGGTCGACCAGGGATGCACCGCAACCTGGGCCAGAACCGCATACGAGGTCGTCGTCAGCTGCGTCGTCATCTCCCCCTTGACATACTCCAAACGCCAGTATAGATACTCCGATTGAGAGTATAGGCCCGGCCGGGTTGATCCACGGAAACCTTCCCGGTCGATCGGTTGAGGAGGTGGGTGGCATGGCCGCCCAACACGGACGTGAGTACGTGGAAACCCTAGTCATCGGGGGTGGGCAGGCCGGGCTGGCGACGGGCTATCAGCTGGCGCGGCGAGATCTGCCCTACAAGATCATCGACGCCAATCCGCGGATCGGGGACGCGTGGCGGAACCGGTGGGACTCCCTGCGACTGTTCACCCCCAACCGTCTCAATCGCCTTCCGGGGATGTCGTTCCCCGGGTACCACTGGGGGTTCCCGAGCAAGAACGAGTGGGCGGACTACCTCGAGTCCTACGCTCGGAAGTTCGACCTCCAGGTGGAGACGCGGATACGGGTGGAGAGGCTGTCGCGGGAAGGTGATCGTTTCGTCGCCACCTCGGGGGACCGACGGTTCGAAGCCGACAACGTGGTGGTCGCGATGTCGAGCTGGCAACGGCCCCGGATCCCCGAGTGTGCATCCGATCTCGATGCGCGGATCGTCCAGCTCCATGTCGCCGAGTACAAGAATCCGGGGCAGCTCCAAGAAGGTAGCGTCCTCGTCGTCGGTGCGGGGAACTCGGGTGCCGAGGTCGCCAACGAAGTGGCGAGAACGCACGAGGTGGTGCTATCGGGACCCAGCACCGGCGCGATCCCCTTCCGCCCCGAAAGCGTCGTCGCCCGCGTCCTCATGCCGTTCATCGGCCGGGTCATCTTTCACCGGGTGCTGACGACCGGGACGCCCATCGGAAGGAAAGCGCGACCCAAGATGATCTCGAGCGGTGAACCGCTGATCCGGGTCAAGCCCAAAGATCTCGCCGCACTGGGAGTGCAACGTGTCCCTCGGGTCACCGGTGTCTCAGAGGGACTGCCGCAACTCGAAGACGGTCGCTCCGTGGATGCCGCCAATGTGGTGTGGTGCACGGGCTTCCAACCCGGATTCTCCTGGATCGAGCTACCCGTGCTCGGACCGCAGGAACCGCTCCACGAGCGGGGGATCGTCGATTCGGAGCCCGGCCTCTACTTCATCGGTCTCAAGTTCCTCCATTCGGTCTCCTCGGAGCAGATCCATGGCGTCGGACGCGACGCCGACTACATCGCCCGCACGATCGAGGCACGGCGAGCAGTGCGTTCGGTGTCCGATGCCCCGGACGCGCGGCGCAACACCTCCGGCGCCCGCTGAGCCGACCAGCCGCGACCGAGGTGACCGAGTCCCGTTCGCAAGCGGGTCCGCGGCCCCGTCGGCCACCATGACCATGTCCATCATCGCAGGCGGCGGTGCCCTGGGTCAGCTCCGGCAGTGGTCTGTAGCGGGCGAACCGAACCCACCATCTCCTACGGTGATCGGGGCGTTCCCGACGTCGCGAGGGATCAGTCCCGTGATCGGACCCCCGTTCGCTTCGCTCGCCGGGGTCGTGTCCGTGCGGTTCGCGCCGTTGATCGCGGTGTTCCCACACGCCAACAGGGGCGTGACCCCGTGGACGTGGGCGAAGGCCACCCCTCCCGGTCCCGCAACCAGCCCGGCGGTCGTTATCGCGACGATCAACGCTCTCCTGGTCGTGCGCATCGTTCCCCCTTCTTCTCCCGAGTTGCCAGGGGTACGCACGTGATCGGGGAACGGTTCAGTCGTCCTCGCTCGATCCGTGGTCGTCGGCCCATGGGATCCCGTGACCCGGTCCCCACCAGGGATGCTCACGGCATAGCTCGGCCGCGAGCACTGCCTGATACCGCTGTTCCATGACGCTGAGCTCCACCAGCACGGCCCACCTCCTGTGAGAAGACCCGGTCGGGTCCTTCCTGACGAAGTCCGGGGAGGTAAGTGGCCCTGGGGGTCACACGAAACAAGGCACGCGGATCAGCAGGCGGCTCTAGGACCGCTCTTCGTGCCCCCTCTACTTTGCAAACGAGGGAGTGGCCCGAATCTTCGTTCGGGCCAGAGAGAGCTCCTTGCTATAACACCTTTGAAATCAGTGCGGACCTCTCTGACGGCGGCTACGACTGTTGAACCCTCGAATGCAATCTGGCCTGGCGGTGTGGAGTCGCTGGACTCGGCTGTCGGTCGGCATCGGCGTCATTCTTGGTTTGTGGATGGCTTCTTGCACCAGCCTCACGGAGAACCGCCACTTCGGGGTCTCTCGCTCTGGATCGTCCGCCTTCCATCCCTCATCGTGGTCCGTTCCCCCTGGGCGCCTTTGGCATAAGGGTTCACGGAGCTAAGCGCACTGCGAGACGCTTTCAACCCGGAACTGTCCGTTACTTTCAAGGAGGCCGACGAACGCGACCCGATGGCCATCGTTCCAGACGACGAAGTCATGCGGAACAATCTCTGCTGCCCCCATGGTGGACCCGGAAGCCGACGCCTGCACTGAGCGACCTTCACTCTCCTCACTAGCACCTTCGAGCACCGTGACGCCATCCTCCGTAGAGGTTTCATCCTCAACCAGCTCGAGGGAGTCTGTCGGCGTACGGATCAGTTCTAACGCCAGTTCGCTCTCAAAGAAGCCAGCGGGAGAATCGAAGCCTGCCGCTTCCCATTCTTGCGCTTCCTCCGGCGTGAGACCAACGGGCTCCCAAGAAAACTCGAAAATGCTCTCGCTTGTTGGAGCACCTTCGGGGCAGTCAAGTGCATTGGGAGATTCCCCCTCTGCTTCGGACGCCACGATGATCGTCGCTGCCAGGACTGTAATACCCCCGACCAGCGCTGCTGCAGCTAACCACTTGCTCCTCGTCCCGAGGCGCTCCTTCGATATGCTCATTAAGGGTGCCCTAGTCCGCAACGGGATGCAATCGAAGCCATGTGCTCCGCGGGACGAGATATGTCTCCGTAACAGCGTCATGCAATCGTGGACCTGACCCGCGAGAATCCGTCCACCTTAATATGAGTGTTCCTTGCCAGCCCGATAGGCGAGGAGGAACGACCATGAAAGCCCGGCGTCGCGCCTGGTGGTGGGCGCATCGCTCAAGGCGGGCGTGGGCGCCGGGAGGACGGCACGGGAAGGCCCAGATCAGGTCCGCATCACGTCCGATCCGCCGCTCTCCGTTCACACTCCATCCGTCCAGCATCACCCGGAACAGGACAGCCCCGGAACAGGACACAGCATCAGTGCCCCCGGCAGGAGTCGAACCTGCGCACACGGTTTAGGAAACGCGGTGCGCGGCGTTTTGTGCAGCCGTAGAGGGGGATTCTCTGACGGCTGGGTTCCTGGTTCCCCACCCGCATTGAGGCTGGTGGGGAGGGCTGGGTTGCGTCATAGAGCAATGCCACGAGAGAATGGTAGGACCGGGGACGACTGCACGTAATCGCGGCGTATGAGAGGCCAGCAGGATCTGTGGTCACCCGGCTGGCTCTCATGGCCGGAGACGGCGTTGCCGCGATTGAGGACCCGCGATTGGGAACGGCAAGTCCATCAGGGTGAAATCGCCCCTCATGTGTGTGCTGGAATTCCAGTCGATTCTTGTCAGGAGCAATCCGATCGTCCTCGCCGGGCGGGAGGAGGAGGCTGCTGAGTTCAACTCTCCTTGCCCTTGCTGGTGGCTTGTGCAGCCACTCGAGCCTTGCAGGCCCGCCACTCTGCATAGACCCAATCAAACAGCCCGTCGTTGTGGCCTGTCCGAGCACACAAGATCGCCGGCCGTGAGTGATCGCGCTGTCTGGAGTGAAGGACAACCCACATGACATCCCCCTTCCGATAGAAGGAGTGCGGGGTGTGGGCCGCTAGACGCTCAACTTCGATTCGTAGTGCGTGGCCCGATCGATCTCGGGCCGTCGCTTCCCCGCGGCGCCACTGCTCTTCAACCTCGGCAAGGTACTCCCGTGTTCGATGTCCGTACAGCTCAAGGATCTCCTTGGGTGCCGAGGGATCCAGGAGGCAGACGGTCACCTTGAAGTTCTTCGTTGCGGCGAGTTCGCACACCATCTGGGCGTGTGCCGCAGACCAGGTTCTGGCGTGGGGGACGACGATCGTCATATCTCCGGCGTTGCTGTCGACGAAATCCTTCCAATCAACATCCCGCACGCTATTGATCTCCAGTATCCCGGCCCGGGTGAGGTCAATCGACAGCCTGTGTGCGGCGAGCATCTCCCGCGTCACTGATCTTCGGAGCCACACCTCATATGCGATGGTGCCAAGACCGAGTGTGAAGAGCGCCGTGCCGACGCTACTCACCGTCTGGCTGGAAACACCTTCAAGCCACGCTTCCCCCACCCAGGCACAGGCCACACCCGCTAGGAAGAAGGCGAGTCCAACCGCCACCACTCGCAGCTTGACGTTCTCTGCATAGAGGGGTCCTTCTGCATTGCGCACGTCATCACCCCGCGTTCGTGTGGGCTCCCAGGCGCTGACCATGCCGGGCTAACACCCTGTGGGGCTCAGATACCACTTCCCGACGAGGGAAACCAGGTGACCATTCGCCATGCGTTCTACGCAACCGAGCTCGAATGTGGTGTGAAGGGCCCACCCTCTGTTTCCCCCCTTGTTCGTGATCAGCACAATCGGTCAACTCATGGACGGCTCCGCCTGGGGCGGCGAAAATCAGCCGACCTGTCACTGCGGTATCGACCTCGGTCGGCCCGGCCGGGACCACTGCTGGAAGCCTCACGGCCCCCAGATGATCGCGGCCTTCGTTGAATGGATCGAGTCGCTGCCGACCGGTTGCCGCGGTGAACCCGCCGATTGGTGGAGCAATTCACCGCACCGTCTGCTTGCAACCGGCTTTGTGCCTGGCCCACCCGACCCCCTCGGGTGCCTGAGAATCCGCTAGTGAGTGCCCCCGGCAGGAGTCGAACCTGCGCACACGGCTTAGGAATCTCACAGCACCGTCTGCTGCAACCAGTTTTGTGCCTGACTTCAGGGGTCCTCGGGGCTTCGCATGAAAGCGCTGGTGAGTGCCCCCGGCAGGAGTCGAACCTGCGCACACGGTTTAGGAAACGAGGTGCTTCAGGAGTTTCGTGCCGCCGTAGAGGACAAGCGCCAAGAATCACGGAATCCGCGTCCCCGGGGCATCGAGGCAGCCAGACGTTCCCCATTTGCTCTACAAAGCAACGGCCGACGAGGAGGGAAAAGCTCGGCCGACGGCACACAACCAAGTGTGTGATTCAGGAGGGGGTAGCGCCGTCCTCATGTTAGGCGGAGGCTGGAAGATTTCTGAATAGTGCTCGCAACAACGGACACGCAACCCTCAGCCGAACCGAGCCCTTCGGGGTCCCAGCGATCCAGTCGGACGTTTGTTGGCCCCTGCCCGGTGAAAAGCGCGTGCTGGCCCCTGCCCGGTAAACCCCACACGGGCCTTGGTTCCCGCACGACCCGGCCTCCGTGGTCTGGCTCGCGCCCCCCACAGCGTTAGGTTTTCAGCCCACCGGCCGGGCAGGCACCAACCTCAATCTACTTGCCGGTTCCGACACGCCTGCGCCCAAAGCAGGAGGAAGGACCCCGAGCTGCACTGAGCGCAATACGAGCCGCTGGTTTTCCCCCCTGCTGATTGCCGTGTTGCTCGGCACTGGGCAGGTGCCGAATCGTGGAGCAACGTCCCACAAGCTGGGACTGTTACGCGCCAACGGGCGTCTTGTCCGCAATGTGTCCTTGATCCGATCCTGCGAGCAAAGGCGAGCATCGCAGGCTCTCGCGTTGACGTCGAGGCATGAACTCGGCTAGGAAATGGACCATGGCAGACCCTGGGATGGTCGAATCGCACCTGTGGCGAATCAAGTCGGTCTTGGGACGGATTGACGCGGTCAGCTACCAGCGGTCGCCTGTATGGAGCGGCCTTGACGACCGTGACCTCGAGACACTCTTCGATCACCTTGAGAACGCGGACGAAGCCGCGCTGGTCGCATTGCGAACGGGTTGCCCCAGCCAAGTCTTCGATCCGGATTCAAGGGCCTTTCATGAGATGGAGAGGCGCTATCGACTCGAACAGCCGGAGAGCCGCGAGCAGCTGCAAAATCAGCTCGCCGACGCTCTGCTGCTGATCGGCGCGATCCGATACCTGGCTGACCATGACGCGGTCCCGGGGGAGAAGGACCCCGCGACCTTCTGGGCTGCCCTCGAGGAGACGCAGGCGAGTCTCGAAGCTTCGATCCACCTTCTCGACCCATCCTGGTTCAGCAGTCGATTGGCTGACGAGAACGATCCGGATGAGCGGATTCAGCTGGCGGCGCGCATCGAGGGACACGAGACGACAAACGAGCGAATGCGAGAGATCAACGCTGGTCAATCTCTGGTGACTAAGGCGTCTGCCTCACTTTTGGCAGTGGAGGAGCGAGACGGTGAACTTGGCTCGGATCTCCGACATCGGCTGGGCGACGGTACGCTTGCGCTAGAGGAAGTAATTCCGGCTGCTGTCGCAGCCGGGATCCCGGAGCCCCAGGCTCGAGTACTCGCTGCATTCCTCCGCATGTGATGTTCGCTGATCAGGCCTGTGTCGGCATCGTCGACGTCGCGGAATCTGATCGGGGGCGTGCTTCGTTCGCAACGGCGGCGGTGCATCCCAACTCCCTATTGGGAATCACTCTTCTGCTTGCCCGAAACCCGCCACCAGGTAGCGCCGCAATCGAGGCACGCCATGTCTCCTGTCTGCGCCCCCGCTGCTGTGATGCCTACATTCCACAGCCCGCGCTTGCGTGGGAGAGCGAGACCTGCTCTGATGTCTCCGCCACCCAGGATCCTTCCTAGGGAGCCTCGGGATGGTCCGACACCCTCGCCGTTGCAGGCGTCGCCTGGCTGAATCGCCGTGGCGGTGAGGGCTGCCCTCGATTCGTCGCCCTCCATGCCCGTGCCCCCGCCCCTAACGGGCGTTGTGCCGGCCGTTCGGGGAAAACGGAAACGGGCCAAGAGCCCAGCCTTTGCGGGCCGCCTCTGTCTATTGGCGGACACTCGACTTACTACCTGGACGCGATAAGGTCGCATTGTTGTCGTTTCCAGGAAGGGGTGCCCGCTGCGATGGCTTCGTCGTACAGGATTCGAACGCGCCTGGCACTCTTGCGACCGGTGAGAGGCGAGGCCCGAGCGGTCGTGCTTGACGAGTTCCCGCAGGCGCAATTCTCGGACACGGAGCTCGAGATCGACCTCGACCTCACGGCGCGCTCACGTCAGGAGGCTGCAAGTGAAGGCCTTGCCCACGTCTTCGCAACGCTAGACCGTGCCGACCTGACAGTGGGAGAAGACATCTCCTTGGAAACCTTTGGCGCCGATCTCGGAGAGTCGGCCGACGACGAAGCAGCGACCTGACCTCAGACGAGCCGTTCTCCGCCTAGGAGCCCCTAGGTCGCCTGCGCGTCGATGGGCGAGGGGACCGCGTCCAACTCCAGGAGTGGCGCGAGGACGTCAGGCGGCTGAGGCCGCATGAATAGGAAACCCTGAGCGCTATCGCATTCCAGCCTACGCAGTTGTTCGAGTTGCCCCGGTTCCTCGATCCCTTCTGCAACGACGCTGAGATCGAGCGCTCGTGCCACACCCATGATCGCGGCGACGAGGTCCGAGGCACTCGCTTCCTTCCCAAGCTCGCGCACGAAGGAGCGGTCGATCTTCAGCTCGTCGAGGGAGAACCGTTGCAGGTAGGCGAGCGAGGAGTACCCGGTCCCGAAGTCGTCCATGCTGATCGCCACGCCGAGACTCCTGATGGAATCGAGCACGCTTGCCGCCGTCTCCTCCCGCATCAAGGTGTTCTCGGTGATCTCTATGCACAGCAGCGATGGGTCGAGGTGCGCTTTCCGCAGGGCCGCGGCCACATCCACGGCCAAGCCGGGCTCGGATAGCTGTCTGGGAGACAGGTTCACGGAAACCCGGATCGGGTTCCCCTGCGCGCTCCATTCGGCGGCTTGTGCGCAGGCTTGCTTCAGAGTCTGCAACCCGATCGGCACGATCAGACCGGTCTCTTCGGCTAGGTCGATGAAGACCCCGGGCAACAGCAGGCCTTTGGTCGGGTGATGCCACCGGATCAGGGCCTCCGCGCCCACGATGCGGTCGGTCTGAAGGTCGATGACCGGTTGGTAGACGAGCCGAAGCTCGTCGGTGTCGATCGCGCGGCGAAGATCGTTCTCCAAGCCGAGGCGGGTGGTAGCCCCTTCGCGCATGGCGTCTTCGAAGTACTCGTAGCGAGCCTTGCCGCGCTGCTTGGCGAGCGCCCGCGCCGTGTCGGCGTCCGCGAGCAGACCGGCGGCGGTGCTCTTGCCGTAGCTGCCGAGAGCCACGCCTGTGGAGACCGAGATCGTTACCTCCCGCTCCCCCTCGTGCACCGAATTGCCGAGGGCTTCGCTGATGCGCCCTGCTACCGCGCCGGCATCCTCACGGGAATTGATGCCTTCACAAAGGACGACGAACTCATCTCCGTAGAAGCGTGCGAGGGTATCGCCGGGTCTGATCGCCGAGGCGATCCGGTGAGCGACCTGGATCAGCATGCGGTCACCCACATCACGTCCCAGGCTCTCGTTCACCAGGCTGAACCGGTCGATATCGATCGAGAGCACGGCCACAAGGTCGTCGTCGCGGCGCGTCTGATCCAGCGCATGCTCAACACGGTCGAGGGCGACGGCTCGATTCGGCAACCCGGTGAGCTCATCGAACATCGCTCGTTGACGCAACTCATCCTCGATACGCGATCGGGCCGCGAGTAGGCCGTTGAAGGATTCGACGAGTTGGCGGACCTCCCGAGGACCCTCGGAGATGACCGGTTCCGGCCTTACTGCCTGTCCCGCTCTCTCCACGGAACGGGTGAGACGGCGGAGAGGACCTCCGATGCGTCGGTTGACGAACAGTCCCAATGCCAGCGTCACGGCGAGCGCAAGGACCGTCAGACCTATTTGCTCCCACAGTTGTGCCCGAGCACTCGCAAGAGTCGCGGACTCGGAGACACCTGCGATCACGGTGAAGCCGGTGCCGCGTGCGGGAACGGCGCGGTAGAAACGTCTGACCCCGTCCAGTCCGGCAACCGCATCCTCTGACGGACTCTGAAGGTCGGCGCCCGATACCGGAGCACCCCCGGTCGTCGTTTCCGAGGAGGACACGAGTCGTTCCGTAGCGGTCCAGGTCACGTCGAACGCCAGAGCCGCTCGGCTTCCGTAGGTCGACTGCATGGCAGTGGCAACCTCTTCCACCGGCAGCGCGTAGACAACCAGGCCTGTGGCCCGGGCCGAATCGCCGATGACCGGCGCGGCGAATGCGATCGAGACCTTCTGGGTCGCCGGATCCAGGAAGGGCTCCACAGCGACCGCTGATCCATCCGCGGGGGCTCGTGCCCGCGAGAACCAGGCGAGCCCACCGTATTCAATGCCCTGGCGATAGATCCGCTCCGCCGCGGAGGAACAGAACAAGGATCCATCGCGATCCAGGAAATGGATCGATCCCTCGGGGAAAAGCCCGGTCCCGCCGGCCGTGAGCGAACACACTGATCCCTGCTCGTCGATCGCGCCGAAGACCTGGATTACCGAGGGGGAGGCCGCCGTTCCGGCTGTGAACCCGCTCGCTTCCTCCATCCCCTTGGCCAGGGAGTCGGCCGCGAGTTGCGCCTGGAAGGCCGTGTCCAACCCGGATTCCCGTCGCGCCTGGTTGAAAGCGTGCGAGGTCTGGTAGGCCCCGACCCCGATCAGGGTGACTGCGAGCACGCCAACGATGGCGATCAGGTACGCGCGTACCGAGAGCGCAGGCGAGGGAGCGTCCGTGGTCTCGGACGCCACCGGCGCGTCGCTGCTCATGATCTCTCCCACTCGCGCAGGCTGTTCGATGTGGCCGACGATCGCTCGCCGCCTCCACGATCCGCGGCTGGATGCATCACAGAGGCAGCCACAGCTTCACCGTCGTTCCTGCGCCTGGGAGGCTCCAGATGCGGCAGGACCCACCGACCTCCTCGGCCCGCGATCGCATGGCAGCGAGTCCGACCGCGGCGTCAGACAGATCCGATGGCGAGAGGCCACATCCGTCGTCAGCGACCTCGACGTAGATCCCGCCGTCGCGCTCGTCGAGCGAAACGGAAACGGTCTCCGCTTCGGCGTGCTCTCGGACGTTGTCGATCGCTTCGCGCGCGATGCCGAGCGCCACGCCATACAGGCCCTCGGGGGGCTGTGAGGCCAACCGATCCTGCACGGACCACTGGTACCCGCAGGTTTCGGCGTGGCGAGCAAGGAGTCCCTCGATCGTCACGCCGAGTCGGCGGCGCTCGAGGGCGGGCGGTCGGATCTCGAATACCAGGTCGCGCAGACCCTCGATGCCGATCTCCACAGCATGCTCTAGCTCGTCCAATGCCGCCTGCCGGTGCGGGTCATGGGTGTCCCGGCGCAGGGTCGCGAGCTGCATCTGCGCCGCGGTGAGTCGCTGGAGCGCTTCATCCTGATTGGCGGGATCTGCCGGATCGAGCGCTGGGACGGGCGGGACCGGCGCACCGTATGCGGCGACCAGAGCCTCGTGTATCAGCTCCGGCTGCGACCCCTTAACGAGGTAGTCGATGACCGACCCATCCTCGGTGCCGCTGCGAAGCTCCGGCTCGTCGTAGGCCGACAGGATGATCACTTGCGTGTCGGGTTGGTGCTCGCGGATCAGCCGCGCGGCCTCGAGGCCTCCGAGCTGCGGCATCCGCAGGTCCATCAAGACGATGTCTGGGTGAACCGCGTCCGCTTGCTCCACAGCCTCCCACCCGTTGCCGGCCTCGCCCACGATCTCGACGGCGTAGTCAGCGAGCAGGCTCTTCAAACCCGCTCGGAAGAAGTAGTTGTCGTCGGCGAGCAGCACGCGAGGCCCGGTGTGCGGCAGTTCCGCCGTCCCTGGTTCCATCCCGATCATCACCCCTGGTTGGGTACCGTCGGATACCCAGAATCGGGTACGCATGCTCGTTATCGGCACTCCACGACTTGAGATTGAGCCCTCGCGCAGGGTCTCGCCTTCGGCATCCCCTGAAGAACTACATCCGTGTAAGATAGAACGTCCCAGGACTCGCCTGAATGAAGGAGGAGGACCAGCTGCCGTCAGGAGACGGCAAAAGCGTCTCCGGGCGGGACCTGACGGAGATATTCGACACCCCCTAGGAGGTGTGGTGAATGCCAAGAGCAGGAAACGGGGCCGACCGGAAGGCTCAGTCACACTCACTCCGGAGATTCAAGCTACCGTCGTTTCGCTCATCCGCGGAGGAGTCTTCGCAGGAGTAGCCGCCCAGACGGCCGGCATCTCTGATCGAACATTCCGCGACTGGATGGCCCGGGGCGAAGACAATCATCCCTCGCGCTCTTCAACTCCAGAACTCCGCGCGTTCGCCGAAGAAGTCCGGATGGCCCAAGCAGAGGCTCGAGCGGGTGCCGAGGCACGCATCTACCGCGACGCTCCGAAGTATTGGTTAACCCACGTCGCCCGCAGCACGAGTGACAGTCCGGGCTGGACCCAGTCCTCTGGGGAGGCGGTCGACGGCGACGAACTCGTGCAGGGGATCGAACAGCGGCTCGACGAATTGGGTGAGAGGAGGGCGAAGAGGCGCTCCAGCACGACACCTCCGCCGGCGGATGATCCCGCAATCGCGGCGGATGGCGATCGGAGCGATCCGTGAGCACTCCCTCCGATTCCACGATCCGCGACCGCGTCGTCGAGCTCGTTCGCGTTCGCGCCGGTGACCTTGTTCCCAACGCCAAGAACTGGCGTCGTCATCCACAGCGTCAGCGAGACGCGCTCCGGGGCCTTCTCGAGGAGATCGGCTACTCGGATGCGCTCCTCGCCCGCCGCCAGGGTGATGAGCTGGTCCTGATCGACGGACACCTGCGTCAGAGCTTGGATCCGGATCAAACGGTGCCGGTCCTGGTTCTGGATGTCGACGAGGCCGAGGCCGACAAGCTGCTCGCGACGCTGGACCCGCTCGCGGCGCTGGCGACCCCCGACTCCGAGGCACTCGAGCAGCTGCTGCGCGGTGTCACAACCTCTAGTGACGCCGTGCTTGACCTGCTCGAGGGCATTCGATCCGAGGCGGGGATCGATCCACCCCCGCTCCTGGTCGATCCCGACGAGATCCCCGAGGCCCCAGAAGAGATCACCGAGCCCGGCGACCTGTGGCTGCTGGGTCAGCACCGCCTGCTGTGTGCAGATGCGACCAAGCCCGCCGACCTTGCGAAGGTGCTCGAAGGTGAGCGCGCGCAGCTGCTGTGGACCGATCCTCCCTACGGCGTGAACTACACCGGCAAGACGCCCGAGGCGCTGCGGATCCAGGGCGACCATGCCGGCAGTCTCGAACAGCTGCTAACGGACGCCTTCGCCGCGATTGATTCGGTCCTGGAGCCCGGCGCTGCGTTATATGTGTGCCATCCGGCCGGGGAGCGATCGGTCGTGTTCCTGCAGGCCTTCTGCGCGCAAGGCTGGCGCCTGCATCAAACGCTCGCGTGGGTGAAAGACTCGTTGGTGCTCGGTCACTCCGACTACCACTTCCGACACGAG
>JBBECT010000003.1 GCA_040881665.1 Actinomycetota bacterium | reverse complement strand
GAGTAGTCCACGCGCTTGCCGAGCAGGTTCTGACGGAACCGGCCCTGCTTGCCCTTGAGCATGTCCGACAGCGACTTCAGGGGACGGTTGCCCGGCCCGGTGACGGGACGGCCCCGGCGGCCATTGTCGAACAGGGCGTCGACGGCCTCCTGCAGCATGCGCTTCTCGTTGTTCACGATGATCTCGGGCGCCTGCAGGTCGAGCAGCCGCTTCAACCGGTTGTTCCGGTTGATCACGCGGCGGTACAGGTCGTTGAGGTCGGAGGTCGCGAACCGCCCGCCGTCGAGCTGCACCATCGGGCGCAGGTCCGGCGGGATCACCGGAACGGCGTCGAGCACCATGCCGAGCGGCGTGTTCTTGCCCCCGGTGAAGTTGCCGACGACCTTCAGGCGCTTGATCGCCTTCAGGCGACGCGTTCCCTTCGCGGTCTCGATCTGCCCGCGCAGCGAGTTCGCCTCGCCCTCGAGATCGAGGTCGGCGAGCAGGCGCTTGATCGCCTCGGCGCCCATGCCGCCGTCGAAGTAGTCGCCGAACCGCTCGCGCAGCGACCGGTAGACGTTGTCGTCGGCGACGAGCTGCTTGACCGACAGCCCGGTGAACGCCTTCAGCGTCTCGTCGAGGTGATCGGTGTCGCGCTTGGCGGCCTCGGTGATGCGATCGACGTCGCGCTGTGCCTCGCGCTTGGCGGCGGACAGCTGCGCGCCCTTGGCCTTCTCGGCCTCGAGCTCGTGGAGGCGCTCCTCGAGCTCGTTCAGACGCTGCTTGATCTGCTCGTCGCGATCGGCGTCGATCTCCTTCTTCTCGGTCTCGAACTCCTTCTCGATCTCGGGAAGGTCCTTGTGGCGCCGGTCCTCGTCGACCCGCGTGACCACGTAGGCCGCGAAGTAGATGATCCGCTCGAGATCCTTCGGCGCCAGGTCCAGCAGGTAGCCCAGGCGGGAGGGAACGCCCTTGAAGTACCAGATGTGGGTGACGGGAGCGGCGAGCTCGATGTGGCCCATCCGGTCGCGACGGACCTTGCTGCGGGTGATCTCGACGCCGCACCGCTCGCAGATGATGCCCTTGAAGCGGACGCGCTTGTACTTGCCGCAGTGGCACTCCCAGTCCCGCGTCGGGCCGAAGATCCGCTCGCAGAACAGGCCGTCCTTCTCCGGCTTCAGCGTCCGGTAGTTGATCGTCTCCGGCTTCTTGACCTCACCGTTGGACCACGCGCGGATCTGGTCGGCCGTGGCCAGACCGATCCGCAACTCGTCGAAGTAGTTCACGTCGAGCACCACTTACGCGTTCGCCTCCTCGCGACCCCTTGATGCGACCTCGATGCCCTGCACTCCGTACAACACTCGCTTGTTCCCGCCGTGGACGATCACTCGAAATCGGCTCCGGCCGGCTCGCGGCGGGACAGGTCGATGCCCAGCTCCTCCGCGGCCCGGAACACGTCCTCGTCGGTCTCTCGGAGCTCGATCTCCTCGCCCGCGGCCGAGCGGACCTCGACGTTCAGGCAGAGGGACTGCATCTCCTTGATCAGGACCTTGAACGACTCCGGGATCCCCGGCTCGGGGATGTTCTCGCCCTTCACGATCGCCTCGTAGACCTTCACGCGACCGAGGACGTCGTCGGACTTGATCGTCAGCAGCTCCTGCAGCGCATAGGCCGCGCCGTAGGCCTCGAGCGCCCAGACCTCCATCTCGCCGAAGCGCTGGCCGCCGAACTGGGCCTTCCCGCCCAGGGGCTGCTGGGTGATCATCGAGTACGGACCGGTCGAACGGGCGTGGATCTTGTCGTCGACCAGGTGGAGCAGCTTCAGGATGTAGGCGACGCCGACGGTGATCGGCTCTTCGAACGGTTCGCCGGAGCGCCCGTCGAGCAGCTGCGCCTTGCCGACCTCGTCGACCAGGCGGACCCCGTCGCGGTTCGGGTGCGCGGAGCGGATCGCGTCGAGGATCTCGTCCTCGCGCGCCCCGTCGAACACCGGCGATGCGATGTGGGTCGGCCCCGGGTAGTCGACGCCGTCCTTGGAGAACCCGACCAGGCCGGCCCACGCGAGGTGGGCCTCGAGCACCTGCCCGAGGTTCATCCGCGAGGGAACGCCCAGCGGGTTCAGGATGATGTCGACCGGGGTGCCGTCGGCCATGAACGGCATGTCTTCCTCGGGCAGGATCGTCGAGATCACGCCCTTGTTGCCGTGACGCCCCGCGAGCTTGTCGCCGTCGGAGATCTTCCGCTTCTGGGCCACGTAGACGCGGACCAGCTGGTTGACCCCGGGCGGCAGCTCGTCGCCGTCGTCGCGGCTGAACACACGGACCCCGATCACCTTGCCCTGCTCGCCGTGCGGCACCTTCAAGGAGGTGTCTCGGACCTCGCGCGCCTTCTCGCCGAAGATCGCGCGCAGCAGGCGCTCTTCCGGCGTCAGCTCGGTCTCGCCCTTGGGCGTGACCTTGCCGACGAGGTAGTCGCCGGGGTTGACCTCGGCCCCGATACGCACGATGCCGCGCTCGTCGAGGTCCTTGAGGATCTCCTCGGAGACGTTCGGGATGTCACGCGTGATCTCCTCGGCGCCGAGCTTGGTGTCGCGGGCGTCGACCTCGTGCTCCTCGATGTGGATCGAGGTGAGGACGTCGTCCTTGACGAGCCGCTCGGAGATGATGATCGCGTCCTCGTAGTTGTGGCCCTCCCAGGGCATGTAGGCGACGACGAGGTTCTTGCCCAGGCCGAGCTCACCCGCCTCGGTCGAGGGGCCGTCTCCGATCACCTGGCCCTTGCTGACCTTGTCGCCCGCGGAGACCAGCGGCTTCTGCGTGAGGCAGGTGCCCTGGTTGGAGCGGCGGAACTTCAGCAGGTCGTAGACCCGCAGGTTGCCGCCACGCTCGCGCACCACGATCTCGTCGGCCGAGGCCTCGTCGACCGTGCCACTCTCCTCGGCGATCACGACGTCACCGGCATCGACCGCGGCGCGGAACTCCACACCGGTGCCGACCAGCGGCGACTCGGCCCGAAGCAGCGGAACCGCCTGGCGCTGCATGTTCGCCCCCATCAGGGCGCGGTTCGCGTCATCGTGCTCGAGGAACGGGATCAGCGCCGCCCCCACCGACACGATCTGCCGGGGAGCGACGTCCATGTAGTCGACCTCGTCGGGCGTGACCGAGTCGACCTCGCCGCCCTTGCGACGGACGAGCACCTGCGCGTTGCCGAACGAACCGTCGTCCTTCAGGGGCTCGTTGGCCTGCGCGATCACGTGCTTGTCCTCTTCGTCGGCCGAGAGGTAGTCGATCTTCGTCGTGACCTTGCCGCCGGTCACGCGCCGGTACGGGGTCTCGATGAACCCGTAGTCGTTGATGCGCCCGTAGGTGGACAGCGTCCCGATCAGGCCGATGTTCGGACCCTCCGGCGTCTCGATCGGGCACATCCGGCCGTAGTGGGACGGGTGGACGTCGCGGACCTCGAACCCGGCGCGCTCACGCGACAGTCCGCCCGGCCCGAGGGCCGACAGACGCCGCTTGTGGGTGAGCCCGGCGAGCGGGTTGGTCTGGTCCATGAACTGGGAGAGCTGGGAGGTTCCGAAGAACTCCTTGATGCTGGCGACCACCGGACGGATGTTGATCAGGGTCTGCGGCGTGATCGCCTCGACGTCCTGGGTCGTCATCCGCTCGCGGACCACGCGCTCCATCCGCGACAGGCCGATCCGCAGCTGGTTCTGGATCAGCTCGCCGACCGAACGCAGGCGCCGGTTGCCGAAGTGGTCGATGTCGTCGGGGTCGTAGCCCTCTTCCCCGGCGTGGAGCTTCACCAGGTAGATGATCGACTTCAGCATGTCCTCGTAGGTGAGAACGGCCTTGTACTTCGGCCCCGTGGGCTGGCCCTTCTCGTCTTTCTGCTCCTCGGAGAAGACCCGGTAGCGGGGGTTGTCCCAGGCCTTCTTGTCCGGGTTGTCGAGCTCCTGCATCTGCTTGTAGTGGGCCTTGAGCTGCTTGAGCAGCACGCCGGCCGCCGGGCCGAGCTTGCGGTTGACCTTGTGCCGGCCCACGCGCGCGACGTCGTAGCGCTTGGGGTTGAAGAACAGGTTCTCGATCAGCGTGCGGGCGCTGTCCGCGGTGGGGGGCTCGCCGGGCCGCAGCTTGCGGTAGATGTCCTCGAGCGCCTCTTCCTGGGTCTCGACGTGGTCCTTCTCGAGCGTGTTCTGGATCGACTGCGCGTTGCCGAACAGCGCGAGGATCTCGTCGGTAGTCCAGCCGAGCGCCTTCAGGAGCACCGTGACGTTCTGGCGGCGCTTGCGGTCGATGCGGACGCCGACGGTGTCCTTCTTGTCGACGTCGAACTCGAGCCAGGCACCGCGGCTGGGGATGATCTTCGAGATGAAGACGTCCTTGTCGGTGGTCTTGTCCAGCTCCTTGGAGAAGTAGACGCCCGGGGACCGGACGAGCTGGGAGACCACGACGCGCTCGGTGCCGTTGATGATGAAGGTGCCGCGTTCGGTCATCACGGGGAAATCGCCCATGAAGACCTCCTGCTCCTTGATCTCGCCGGTGGCCTTGTTGATGAACTCGGCCTCGACGAACAAGGGCTGGGAGAAGGTGATGTCCTTGTCGCGACACTCCTCTTCGGAGTGCTTACTGTTCCTGAACTGGTGATTACGGAAGCTGAGCTGGAACTGTTCGGTGAAGTCCTCGATCGGAGAAACCTCTTCGAGAACGCCCTTGAGGCCCTCGTTCAGGAGCCAATCGAACGACTCCCGCTGGATACCCACGAGGTCGGGAAGTGGAAGGACCTCGTCGATCTTTGCGAAACTGACACGGTCACGGACCGGAACCAGCGAGTCAGGCAAGAACTATCCCCCCCAGGGAAGGTCAGGCGTGCGGAGCTCAGGTCCACGGCCAGATGGGAGCCCACGCAGGGATACGGCACGGCAAACAAGTAGTGTACGCACGGAAGTAGGCACAGTCAACCGCCGTGCCTACAGGCCCCGGGGAGGAGCCGATGGGAGAGGCTACGCCGCCTCGGGCGGGGGGTCAACCCAGCTATCGCGTCAGCTCCCTTACGACTGGGGCGGGAAGGCCGGACGGGGATCGCGTCAGCTCCCTTACACCTGGTCAGGGGGCTGACGGTCCGCCGAACCCACACCTCGCGCATGTGGTCAGGGGGCTGACGGGTCTGGGCGGCCGCCGGTCCCCTCGACGTGAGGGTCACGCGGGAACGATCTCGACCGTTCTCAGCCGAGCGGCGGCACGAGCGAGCCGGCGATCGGCCGTGACCAGGGGGGCGTCCGCGGCCTCCGCCAGAGCCACGTACGCGGCGTCGTAGGCGGTGAAGATATCGCGCAGCTCGAACATCCTCGGAACGAGCGGGCGGTGTTCGAAGCGAACGAGGCGCAAGGTGAGGTAGTCGCGAAGCATCCCCTCGGCCACCCCGGCCGGTAACCGACGCTGGCGCACCAGTCGCCGCAACACCGACACGATCTCGACATCACAGAGCGAAGGAACGAGCAGTTCGATCTCCGAGTCGCGCACCGACGCCGCGACGATTCCGGGAGGGCGGTCGACGATCAGGTAGTCGGCGACAGCGGACGCATCGAGGACGGTCCGTCGGATCGGAACTACTCCCTGCCTGCTTCGTGCCGCTCCTCACGCAGGTACTCGGACACCGGTCGATCGAGCTCGATCCGCCGGTCGGACTCGATCCGACGGACCACGTCCTCGAGCGGTGGAAGGGCGACCTCACGCTCGAGGATCCTGTGGATGTAGTCGGACAGGGTGAGGTCGGCCGCCTTCGCACGCCGAACCAGCTCGCGATGCAGACGGGCCGGGACGTTCCGGACCTGGATCATCTTCGCCATGCTTCGAGCATCGCGCATGTTCCGCACATGTGCAAGGGCGTGGATCATCCCCCGAGTCTGACGGAGCCACCACCACCCCGCCGTGACCTCCGTCACGTCTCAAGCGGCCACTACTCGCCGGTGGACACCCCCCACGAGAGGCCGATGATCTCGGCGACACCCCGCTCCACCACCGCCAGCACACGCCGGTCGGAGCCGTCCAAGCGAGGAAGGGCCGAGGAGGTTAACGCCAAGCTCAGACTCAGGGTGCTCGACGCGATCTCCTACGAGCAGGGGTCAGCGCAGGTCGCCCGGACGGATGCCATTCTGGGCGGCCTGCGCAAGACGCCGGTCGAAGGGCAACACGCCCGTCCCCTCGACGTTCGCTCGTCCCAGCAGGCAGCGCGTCGTGTGTGCAAGGGGGGGAGGGTGTCAGCCGACGAACGAGGGCGGATCGGCGAGCGCGTCGGACAGCGGCGGGTTCTGCGTGTCGCGCTCGGACAGGATCGGGTCGGCGAAGGGCCAGGAGATCGCCAGGTCGGCATCGTTCCATGCGATGCCGTGCTCGTCCTCGCCCGTGAAGTAGCGGTCGACGAGGTAGCTCAGCGTGCACCCCGACGCGGTGTGGAACCCGTGGGCGATTCCGGGAGGGATGTAGAGACCGGCGGGGTGGTCCTCCCCCAGCTCCAGCGTCACGGACGCGCGTTGCGTGGGCGAGCCCTGACGCAGGTCATAGAGGGCGACGAGCACCGTGCCGGCGACCACGACCCAGAAGTCGGCCTGCTCGCGGTGGTAGTGCAGACCGCGGAACACGCCCGGCGCCGAACGGGACAGGTTGCCCTGCACCATCGGATCGGCGCGGGGCATCCACTCCTGGCGGAACGTCTCGGTGAACGAGCCGCGGACGTCGTCGAAGCGCGGCATGCGCACGAGCACCGCTCCCGCCAGACCGACGTCCTCGCGCTGGGCTCCCATCGGGCGTGAGCCTAGCCGGGACGCGCAACGGGCGCCCCGGAGGGCGCCCGTCGTCGGATCGTGACCGTCGTGGCCGTGGTCAGCGACGCACGCGCACGCGGACCGTCTTCGAGGTCGACGCGCGACAGGTCTTGATGTTGGGGTGGGTGCCGCGCGAGACGCCGGCGAACCGCACGCGGTAGCGACCCGATCGCTTCACCTTCTCGCCGATCGAGTACTGCCCGCGTTGGGAGGTCCGGTCAGAGCCCACGACGCGCTGCTTGCGCAGCAACTGGACACGCTGACCGCTCTTGCAGAAATTCCGTCCCGACTTGAGCTTGCCCTTGAACTTGACCTTCGTTCCCTTCTGCACCTTGCCGTTCGGCTTCTTCGAGACCGACAGCCGCGTTCCCGCGTTGAAGTTCGCGAACGCGGCCTCGGCCCCGGCGAGCACCATCGTTGCTGCGATCACCACGGCCAATGCTCGTACACGGATCGAACGAGACTTCATGTCGGAGAACCCCCTGCGACCCCGCGGGTCTGGGTCGACGTCCGTTGATGTATCGGGAAGCGACCCCCTCACCCTAAGGGCGGAACCAGGCCGCTTCAACAGGTCGCTGGAACCATCTCCCGGTCCCCTGATCAGGCGAGTCCGGCCGAGAACCGTGCGTGGCGCCTGTGCGCGGGGTAGCTTGCGGAGCATGTCCGAGTGGGCAACAGGCGGCTCGACCGGCGCCGGGCCGCACGGCGAGCGCTCGCGTGTCCGGCGGCGTCGGCGACGCTCGCAAGCCCAGGCCCAACAGTGGCCGCCGCGACCGAGGATCGGACGCTGGATCCTGATCGGTCTGGGCGTGGTGGCCCTGCTCGCGTTCCTCGACGCCTCGTACTCGGGGTTCACGCTGTATCGCGAGCTGGTGGCCGCGAGGAACGCGCTCGAAACCGGCGCGGCGCGCCTGCAATCGGGTGATGTGGCGGGTGCGCAGGCCTCGTTCGCCTCGGCGCAGACCGCGGCGCGGCGCGCCGTCGGCGCGACGGACCATGCCGTTCCCCGCGTCGCCGGATTGTTGCCCTTCATCGACGATGACCTCGACGCGATCCGCTCGCTGGGTCGCGCGGCCGACCTGTCGGCGCAGGCGGGCGAGAGTCTGGCGGTCGCCGCCGAGGAGATCGGGTGGAACGGACGCACGCTGCCCGGGTTCGAACCGGGCGGCAGCTACGACCTCGAGGTGCTCCGCACCGCCGAACCGACCCTCGGTCGCGCAGCGGTGGCGCTCGGCGAGGCCGACCGGATCGTCTCGCCGTTGTCGACGCAGGGTCTGTTCTCACCCGTCCGCAATGCCCTGGAGACCGCCCAGACCACGGTCGGCGACCGCGCGCGTCTGGCCCAGCGCGCGCACCTGCTCACGCAGCTGCTGCCGCCGTTCCTGGGCGATGAGGAGGAGCGAACCTACGCGATCGTGATGATGAACCTGTCGGACCCGCGCGGTTCCGGCGGCTACCCGGGCTCGTACGGCCTGCTGCACGTCGACCGGGGCGAGATCGAGCTCCAGGAGCTGGCCCCGACCTCGAGCCTGGGGACCGTTCCTCCCGTCGACGCGCCCGAGGACGTGCGCGCCCGGTACGGACGGTTCGGCGCGCTCACCGACTTCATCTCCACGACCTACTCGCCGGACTGGCCCACCTCGGCGCGGCTGTGGATGCAGATGTGGACCGAGAGCGGACGTCCGCCGCTGGACGGGGTGATCGGCGGCGACAGCGTGTGGCTACAGCACCTGCTCGAGACGATCGGCCCCGTCGCGACTCCCGCGTGGCCCACCGACATCACCGCGACGAACGTCAACCGGATCCTGAACGCCGACACCTTCCGGACGACGAGCCAGAAGGAGTCCGACGCCTGGCAGACGGGGATCGGCACCGCCCTGTGGCAGGCGCTGCTCGAGCGCCCGATCGCTCCCGTGGAGTTCGGCGGAGCCCTCGGAACCGCGACGGCCGAACGGCACCTACAGATCTACGTCGAAGATCCGGAAGAGGAACAGTGGCTCCACGAGCTCGGGGCGTCGGGGGCGGTGGAGCTTCCTCCCGAAGGAGGCCCGATCCCCTTGATGGTCACCTGGGAGGGCCAGGTGGCGAGCCGCACGGGCTACTGGGCCGAGACCGCGATCGACGTGACCACCGAGCCGACCGACGCCGGCACGACCCGCGTCACGATCACGACGACCTTGGAGAACACCGCGCCCACGTCCGCTCCCGAGAGCATCCTGTACGGCTTCGAAGGCGACGGCTATCCGCTCGGCGCGTACTCGGCGGGAGTGAACGTGTACCTGCCGATCGGCGCGGAGGCGATTGCGACCGAAGGCGGCGCCTTGATCGGCGAGGTCTCCGAAGAGTT
This sequence comes from Actinomycetota bacterium, assembly GCA_040881665.1. Lineage (NCBI taxonomy): Bacteria > Bacillati > Actinomycetota > Actinomycetota bacterium. The sequence continues at coordinate 27,318 of JBBECT010000003.1, read as the reverse complement.
CGGCCACCCGGTGGTGACGAACGTCCTCTATGCGCCTCCGGGGAAGGCGACGAGCGCGGAGGTGAGCTACGAACTAGATCCCGCCTGGGCGCATTCGATGGTGACTGTCGCTCCTCCAATGCTTAGACCCGCGTCGATCAGTGGAAGCAACACGAGCATCGATGAGTCATAGGGATCGATAGAGATCGATAACGTCGGTCTCCATCCTCTCGACCGAGAAGCGGCTGAACACGTGCCGACGCGCTGACGCGCCGAACATGGCGGTCCGATCCGGATCTCTAGCGAACGACCCCATGGCCGCAGCAAACCGCCCAACATCTGACACGGGAACCAACGTGCCAGTAACTCCATCGACTACCACATCAGAAACGCCTCCAACGTCCGTGGCAACGACAGCCGTACCCGATGCACCCGCCTCGATCAGGGACACCGGAGTCCCCTCGTTCCGCGACGACAGACACACCAGGTCCACGGCGGAGTAAATCGGCGCCAAATCCGTCTGCCATCCGAGAAAGCGTACGTTCCCCGACAAGACGGAACGAGCCATCGCTTCGATCCGCGCTCGATCAGGTCCATCCCCCACGACGAGGGCAACGACGGGCTGACTGATCCGTTCGGACACCTCTCGGACCGCGTGGATGAACGTCTCATGATCCTTGATAGGAACGAGCCGGCCGACGATGCCGACGACGAAAGCCTCGTGCGGGATGTTGAGCCGCTCTCTGGCTTCGGAGACCGGCAGTGCCGTCCGTTCCAATTCAGCGAGGTCAAAACCGAGCGGGATCACATGCCACTGCGCCTCCCTGCCGATCCCGAGCTCGAGTAGCGACTCTCTGACGGCCTCCGACACCGCTATCAGAGCCGTCGATCGCCGAGCCAACCATCGCTCCATAGCGAGGTAGGTTTGCGCTTGTCGCCTACCGAAGTACCCGTCCAGGACGTGCCCGTGGTAGGTGTGAAGAATCCGCGCGCCCGGCAAGCTGTTCCAGGCTGCAAGTCTTCCGAGTGCACCGGCCTTCGCGAGGTGCGTGTGAACGACGCGCGGGCGACTTCCGCGGAGGATCCGGCGGAGCTGTCGATACGCAAGGAAATCCGCGCCCAGGGCGGGCTGGCGCTTGAGTGTCGGGATGCGTGTGAACGGAGTGTCAGGAAGGAGTGTTCCCTCGGACTCTCCCTCGACGCCTGCAAGAAGATTCGTGGGGATCCCCCGCATCCGCAGCCGGCTCGTAAGAATCGCCACGTGTCGCGCTGAGCCGCCGACGTTCAAGCGAGTGACCACGTGACAGACGGATGCCTCGGTCAAAGGTGCTTCGTCTCGTTTCACCGAAGGACCCTGGGTGCCCAGCCGAACAGAGCTTCTCTTGTGAAAACGCTCGATCTCTCACCGAGAGCATCCGCCAGATCCCGATTGACGTGACACCGCGCCTTGACTGCAAGCAGCGCAGTACTAGAGCGCAGCGGCTCCCGACCTCTGATCCCTCTAACCGAAAACACGACTGTGCTCAGACTACACTCGGTCTCGGTCTGAATCTCAAGCGGAGCATCACATGCATCCCAACCATGAATACCTTCTAGACGTTGCGAGTGGATTCACCTCGACCAACCCAGGTTGCAGCATCCTTGACTTCGGGTGCGGAACGGGTGCGACCGTCGTCGAGGGTCGGCGGCGAGGACTGGATATCGTCGGTGTCGATCGCTTCTACGAGGGCGCCTCCCGGAAGACCGACGCGTTGCGATCTGGTGTCCTCGGTACGTCGGTGCTCGAGATGGCAGACGACCACATCCCCTTTCCCGATGACACGTTCGACTTCGTGATGGCAAACGAGGTCTTCGAGCACGTCGAGCATCTCACTCCCGTGGTTCACGACATCGGCCGGGTCCTGAAGCCAGAGGGGACGATGATCGCGATCTTTCCCTCCCGAGAGGTCATCCGAGAAGGACACATAGGGATCCCATTAGTTCATCGGCTCCCCAGGGGTCGACTACGACTTGGGTTCACGGAGCTTATGGCGCTGCTAGGGCTTGGCTACCATCGCCAGGGAAGATCGGCCACTGAATGGAGCCGTGCAGAGCTGGAGTGGCTTGATCGATTCGTGTACTACCGACCCACGTATGAGATCTACCGAATCATGGAGCGGCAGGGGTTCCGAGTTACACATTCTGAGCACCGCTACCTGCGATATCGATTGTCGAAGAGTCGGCTTCCGTTGAAGCGCATTCCTCGGAATCCCATCGTCGACCACGCATTGGATCTGACGTGTCGTCTTGCGCTCGGGTTGGTGCTCACGTGCGTGAGAGTCCCAGCAAACGATGGAGCGAAGGCGGCGTCTAAGCGAGAGGTCACCGAACCGTGACGGACCGATGGCACGAGTACGTCTCTGGTGGACTCTCCGCGGAAGGAGATCCCCTGGCGGCCGCGTATCGCTCTTGGACCTACCTGCGGCCCCTGTTGATCCGCATGAGGCGTGCCCTCCCTCAGGGAGGGCGAGTCTTGGAACTTGGTTGCGGTGCGGGACTGGTGTCGGCCCTATTCGCTTCCTGGGGCCACCATGTGACGGCGGTAGACAACGACGAAGACATCGTCAGAACGGCGCGAGAGACCACGCGCCGCCTCGGCCAGTCCATTGACGTGGTGCTAGCAGATGCATTGAACCCTCCGGGCTACTTGCGGGGGTTTGATCTCGTGTTCAGTCTCGGCCTCGTCGAACACTTCGACCGCGATGTCACGGTAGAGATGCTGCGACGTCAGCGCGATATGGCCAACACAGTCGTCCCAGTGATCCCCACTCGTCACACGCGACATGCAGATGGGATCAGCGACGAACGCATCTATTCGCTTCGGGAGTTCCGCGATCTTCTGCGAGACGCCTCTCTGGAGACATCTCAAGTCTTTGCGTTCGGAGACGTCCCCTCCCTGCCCGCGCGCGCGATGCGCAACTCGCTTCCTCCTCGCCTCTACCAGATGCTTCAGAGCCCGACCGGGCTGGCCATGAACTTCGCCGCGATCGCAGGAACAGGCAAGTGATCGAGTCGTGGCTCGCCGCGATTCTTCGATGTCCTACATGCGGAGAAGGGCTGCATGCAGACGAGAGCAGAGCGGTGTGTGCGAGGCGTCATTCGTGGCCGATAGAGGATGGCGTCTTGAGATTCGCCCCCCCAGATTCGTACGCGAGATCCTTCGGCTTTCAGTGGACGCGGTTCAATCGACTTCAGCTGGATACAGGGGACAGACGAGAGTCAGAAGAGACGCTGCGCGACAAGACAGGACTCACGCCGGACGACGTCAGAGGGAAGGTCGTCCTTGATGCAGGATGCGGCATGGGACGGTTCACTGACGTGATTTCCCGGTGGGGGGCGGACGGCGTCGTCGGTGTGGACCTTTCCGACGCGGCCTTTGCGGCGAGGCGAAACGTCAGAGGGGATAATGCTTCGTTCATCCGCGCGGATCTCAGGTGCCTGCCCTTCCGTTCGCGGTCGTTCGACCTGATCCTCTCTCTCGGCGTTCTTCACCACACGCCATCGACTCGGGACAGCTTCAAGCGCCTCCTCCCGTTCCTCAAACCGGGCGGTACGATCGCGGTCTGGGTCTACGACCGGCACATGAACGTGACACACGCAGGCAGTCGAGTCATCAGGCCCATCACAAGCCGTATGGATCCGCAGCGCCTCTTGCACCTGGTGCAGTCAGCCGTACCTCGACTCCACGCCGTCAAGCAACGACTTCCAACGTTCGCGCACCAGGCTGTCAACGTGTTGATCCCTTGCTCGGAGCACCCAGACCCCGAATGGCGTGTACTCAATACCTATGACTGGTATTCACCCCGGTACCAATGGAAGCACTCGTACGAAGAAGTCGAGCAATGGCTGAGAGACGCTGGACTGATCCAGATCGAGCGATTGCCCTTCCCTGTTGCTGTTCGGGGTCAGGCTCCCCCCTGAGTCGAGTCACGCCTTCGCCCCATGAGCCGGAGACGCGCTAGATCGGCGCGACGAGGAATCAGATTGCTCCACGGCAAACCTTCGTCCCGCAGGATCGAGGCTGAGAACCCAAGCGCTAGCGCCACGTAGCAGGCGCTCGAGGCAATGCTCGCCCCCGAGATCCCGATCAGCGGAATGAGAGCAAAGTTCAGTCCAATGTTGACGGCGAGCGCAAGTACGGAAAGGCCTGACAAGAACCACGCCCGACCCTCCATCACAAGGACGCCCATCAGCGTCCTCTGGATCGCGAGCACCACCACGCCCGGAAGGAGGAGCTGGAAGGGGGCGATCGCGCCTCGAAATTCGGTTCCGAACACCAGAGGGATGGCGAATGGAGCGAGGACAGCCCCCAAGAGAGCCACCATCGCGCCAAGCAATAGGCTCATGCGCGTCACAGCAAGACCCAAGCGAACATGTCCCCGGTGTGGTGACCGCACTTGGTGGGACAGCACCGTCGCTGCCAGGGGGTCAGTAAGAAGCCAGATCAGCTGTGCGAGGGACACGGCCAGCGCATACAGTCCGAGAGCTCGGAAGCCCTCGATCGCTCTGACGATGAGCTGGTCGACGCTCAACAACAGAACGAGCGCCACGAGTCCGAAATGACTCTTGAGGCCGAACACGAGCGCTGCCGAGAGCGACGCGGAGCGAAAACGGAGGGACGCCACGTTCGCCCGGAGGCTCACGAACAGAACACCGATGAATACGGTGAGGTTCGCGACAAGCATCAGGATCAACACTCTGAAGGGAGTCAACTCTCCCGCTAGGACGAGCCCCACGGCTAAGCACATCTGCACGACGCTCCCAACCGAGTACGAGGCAACGAACCCTGCGACTTTCCCTGCCAGCTGAAGCACGCCCCCCCAGAACAAGGAGGCAAGAACGATCGGTACCTGGATCGCCACCAGCAGGATCCAGGACATCGGCACGTCCCCGAACAGTTGGGTTCCCCAGATCGCATGCGCTGCGATCATGACGCCAGCACTTGCCAGACCTATCCCCGAGGCGGCATACGTGCCGTTACCCCACAGCTCATCGAGCTTGTGATTGCGCCGAGCCATGTAAACCTGTCCGTTCTCCAATCCCACTCTGCCGAGGACGACCGCGATGGTGAGTGTCGCGACGGGCAGGGCGTAGAGCCCTCGTCCGACTGGCCCCAGAGTTCGGGCAAACAAGATGCTCGCGACGAACCCGGTCGCGGCACCGATAACGCGGAGCGCCGCAACGCGTCCTCCGGTGCGCGTCACCTCGTCGAGAGCGATGGAATCCAGTCCCGATAGCTCTCGCTCGATGTCACTCATTCACAGAGGCTCTGCTCGTCGAAGGGACGACACGGCCTACTCCGATGAAGAGGAGCGCCACGAGCGGAAACGTCAAACTCGGGTCGCCCAGCCCGTTCAGGAACAGACTGAAAGTCAGATAGGCGATGAGAGCTGCACCGATCACGATCGGCACGGGATGCGGCTGCAACACCACGCGCCTTAGTACGGAGGATGCGAACCATATGAGAGCAGCCAAGCCAACGATTCCCAGCTCTGCCGCCACACGGATCGGCTCGTTGTGGGTGTTGATGGGGATCGCCACAGAGTGACTACGGCTCGCGTATACGGGGAAGGCGTCCAGACCGACACCCGAGAGAGGATGGTCGATCGCCAACTCGATACCAAGCTGGGCAGCTTCGAGGCGGACCTGAAGAGCCGCTGACTCGAATGTTGCTGCCTCCGTGTATGTGAAGAAGACGGGGCGAGAGGTCTCGATGCGTGCCCGCGAGAGCACCACGAATCCGGCAGAAGCGAGAGCGACGAGCATCACGACAGTTATCGCCCCCACGAGGACGCGGCGGGATGGGATGAAGCGCTTGGCCAACACGAACCCGTATGCCAGAGCCCCCGCGATCAACGCCCCCCGCGACTGCGTCGTCACGCAGGCGCCCGCGCAGGCGACCGCTGCGCCGAAGGCCGGGATTCGAGGAGCAAGCCGGAAGAGCCCTCCCGCCAAGCAGGCCGCTCCCAGCATGGCGAGCAGCGCCCCGAAGTAGTTTGGGTTGCCGATCGGACCAACGGATCGACCCAGGGCGTCTCCCAGAGCTGGAGCCTCGATCATCTCCAGGTACTCGAGGATTGCCCAGCCCGATAGAGCGACGCCTGCAAACATCATCGCCGACAGAACGGTCTTAAGGTCCGCCGGGACCGTCGTACGGACCGTTCCCATCACAATCAGGCCCACCTGAGTGCAGATCGCGACGAACGAGAAGGTGGGGTCGAGTCCATCGAGGCCCGTGGCTGTCTGTATGGCCCCGAACCCAGTGATCGTTACCAGCGTCGCCCCGGACAGCAGCAAACGAGGGTCAAAGAAGGAAGCGCGAGGATCGAGCAGCAAAGCGAAGATCATGACTGCTTCAAGAACCAGCCACCCCACTTGAAGCGAGAGTAATCCCGAATCTCCACGCGGAAGCAAGAGAGCTATCACGCCGATCGCGAGAACAAGGTCAGGTCTGCGCCTCGCACATGCAGCAAGCGCTACAAGGAACAGGACGACAAGCACTACCCACCCGTGCTGCAGGGTCACAGCCGCGCCGGCCAGGCCGGCGAGAACGAGGGCTGCCAGTCTCGGACTCCAAGAATTGAAGGACCACTCTCCGATGCTCATCGTTCCGTCAGCCAGCCGGCCAGGACGAGGAGATTCCAGACGCGGCGGACGACGGCGTCGTCGCCGTGCCGCAGTTTCCGAACCAGTGAAGAAGCCGCTTCAGTTTTCACCAGATCTCGAATCGGCGCGGTCTTCGCCAGGAGGAGATCATCGACACATCCCGCAAGGGGTCCGCGGATCCACTTCGCGATGGGGACTCCAAACCCTTGCTTCGGCCGCTCAAGGACGACGTCCGGGAGAACATCTTCATACTCCAGGCGCAGGATCACCTTGCCACTTCGCCCTGCATAGAGGGATGAGCTCGGGATGCCCGCGGCGAACTCAGCCAGGGATTGATCCAGGAAAGGCGAGCGAGCCTCGATTCCGACTGACATGGTCGCCCGATCCATCTTCGTCAAGAGATCGTCTGGCAGATACGTCGCCATATCGACCCATGGCAAGTCACGCGCGGAACGGCCGGTCTCGTTCCACAACGAGTCGAGGCGGTCGACCACGCATGACGTGTCTACGAGAGCCGCGACGTCGGGTTGCAGCACCTGCCTCAGCTCGCCCGGTTGGAAGTGGAACAGGCCGTCCACGTAGCCATCCCATGGAGACCGAAGCTTGCCGAGTCGCCGCAGGCGCAGGCCGTGTGCTACCCGACCGGCGCTCGAAGTAGCGATGCGGGACAGCCATCCCATCGAATCAACGAAACCGGAAAGCCTCAGGAAGGAGAGATACCGCGCGTATCCCCCGAAGAGTTCATCTCCCCCGTCGCCAGTTAGAACCACCGTCATGTGGCTCGAAGCCGCCCGGGCAACTCCAAGCGTCGCGAGGGCGGATGAGTCTGCGAAGGGCTCGTCGTAGGCTCGGACAAGTCCCCAGAACAGATCCTCCACGTCGCTCTCGACGCGGAGCTGGTGATGCGCCATACCAAAGTGAGACGCAACCAACGCCGCGTATGGTGACTCATCGAAGGCTGCCTCCTCGAAGCCGACTGAGTACGTCGTGGTTGGCACCTTCAGCTCAGCCAGCTCCGCAACGATGGCAGAGGAGTCGATGCCCCCACTGAGAAACACCCCGAGAGGGACTTCGCTCTCCAGCCGCTTCCCAACCGCGGTACGGAGCCGCGAACGTATCTCCCCCCTCTGCGGCGTACGGATGCCGGCGGCACCTGGCACGGTTGGCCTCCAGTATCGATCGACATGAACACCCCCCTTGGAGTCGAACACAGCAATGTGAGCCGGAGGGAGCTTCTGCACCTCCTCCCACGGACTTCTGGGCGATGGGACGTACTGCAGCGCCATGTACTCCGCGATTGACTGCAGATCCAGCGCGGGCGATTCACTGAGCAGTGGCAGGAGTGCGTCCGTGGTCGACGCGAACGCTACGCCCTTCCCGTCATGCTGAAATGTGAGCGGCTTCTTGCCGAATCGATCACGCGCAAGAAGGAGTGTCTGCGAGTCTAGGTCCGCGAGCGCGAAGGCAAACATGCCATCGAGGCAGTCGACCATGCGAATGCCCATCTGTGAGTAGAGGTGAAGCAAAACCTCGGTGTCGCATCGGGTTCGCGCTTCGATCCCGTTCCCGGCCAGCTCCTCTCGTAACTGACGGTGGTTGTAGATCTCCCCGTTGAACACGACGGCGAGTCGCCCGTCAGGTGAGATCATCGGCTGCTTCCCGTGTGCACGATCGATGATCGCGAGGCGCGTGTGCGCGAAGCCGTAGGGGCCACTGGTCCACAGACCCTGCCCGTCGGGACCCCGGCATTGGAGGGACTCGATCGACGCGTTGAGTCTTTCAGGTCGAATCGCAGCGCCTGGCTGAAGCAGTCCGGCTATGCCACACATGGACGACCCCGCGCCCAGGCGATCGCATCCCGGTACGCCCGCTCTGTCTCGTGAACCACTCGCGACCACGGGTACTCCCGCGCCCGGATCACTGCCGCACGACTCATCTGTCCTCGTAGTTGCTCATCCGACCCCAGCCGAACAAGAGCAGCAGCAACGTCCGCCGGATCCATGCTCGTGAGAAGCCCCTCTTGACCATGTCGTACGAGCTCCGGGATGCCACCAACCTTCGTAGCCACCACCGGCTTGCCGGCCGCGAGACCTTCCAGCAACGCGTTTGGGAACCCCTCGTGCTGCGAGGTCAAGCACACCACATGGCAGCGCCGAAGGACGGCGCGCACGTCTTCAACGCGCCCGACGAAGCTGACCTCGCGTGAGATTCCCAACTCCGTACAGAGCTCTAGTAAGGGTGATGGATCACCGTCGCCCGCTATGACGGCGGCTGCGTCGGGAAGCGACTCCAGGGTCCTTGCAAAGGCTCGCAGAAAGATGTCGTGTCTCTTGTACGGTCGGATGTTTGCAATCATCGCGACACGGAACTGCTCGGCATCAGGATCGGGCAGTTGATACTCCTCGACCGCGATACCGTTGTTGATGACGCGCACCGGGGGAACGAGATGGTCGTGCTCCAACGTGTACTGCTCGAGATAGCGCGAGTTGCACACCAGTAGGCGCATCCGCCAGTGTCCAAGTCCTTCGACTGCTCGGAGTAGCGGATTGCCTTCGAACCCCACGTTCCGACCCCTCCGGGATGCAACGATCGGCACCTCCCCCGATACCGCCAGGCTGGCTACGATTTCCGAGAGCCCCAAGTGGGCATGCACCACATCTGCCCCATGGTCCCTGACGGCGTGGCGAACAGCGCGCAGGGTCTGGACGTTACTTCCCCAGCCGATCGGAGATCGCCTCAGCGTTCCAGCCAAGATCGGAGGGAGCGGCAGCTGTTCGCCGAGCTCACCTCGCTGATGGAAGAGAATCACTTGGTGGAGCTCAGGCCGTGGAAATTCACTGATCATCCGAACGAGTTGGCGCTCCGTGCCACCCGTTCTGAGGCTGCTGATGAGATGCGCAACGCGCAGAGAGGAATCGGTCACAGTGTCCCTGTGCGGCTCATCGAAGGTGCCTAATCCACGTCACTCGGCGCGGTCTCCCTTTCCGTGCTCGGCACACGAGGCCTCCCCTTCATGCCCAAGAACAGAAGCGTACGGCAGCGACTTGAGCCGCCCAAGCATCGCGAACTGAAGCACGCGCTTGACACCGCCCGCGGCATCAACCGTCGCGAGTAGGGGCGCATCTAGGGCGTTCGGTGGGGGATTTCGCAAACACGAGGGATTTGCCCGTGGTAGGCGGAGATCGGCCGACATGACAGCCCGCACGTAGGTCCGGCGGAGGGCCTTCCTCGCCCGCGCCTTCAGCACGCTCTATGACCGGTCGATAGGGACAGAGGCGTATCGATCGCTGCTGGAAGCCGTCGCTGCGGGGGGTTAGATTCGGGCGAACGCCCGCCCGGGCCCCTCCCCGACCCGAGGATCCACATTGCGATACCTGATCACCGGAGGAGCCGGTTTCATCGGCTCGCACCTGTCCGACGCCCTGCTGCAGCGCGGGGACGCCGTGACCGCCCTCGACGACGAGTCGACCGGCTCCACCGACAACATCCGTCACCTCCTCGACCATCCCAACTACTCCTTCCGCCGCGGCACGATCCTCGACCATCCGCTCGTGTCGATGCTCGCGGGACAGGCGGATGCGATCGTGCACCTGGCCGCCGCGGTCGGGGTGAAGCTGATCGTCGAACGCCCTCTCGAGTCACTGATCACCAACATCCGGGGAACCGAGATCGTGCTGGACGCGGCGGCCCGCGCCGAGTGCAAGGTGCTGATCACCTCGACCTCGGAGATCTACGGCAAGAACGTCACCGGTCCGCTGCACGAGGACGCCGACCGGATCCTCGGCTCGCCCTACAAGTCCCGCTGGTCCTACAGCACCGCGAAGGCCGTGGACGAGATCCTCGCCCATGCCTATTGGCGCGAGCAGCAGCTCCCGACGGTCGTGGTTCGGTTGTTCAACTGCGTCGGTCCGCGACAGACCGGCGAGTACGGCATGGTGGTCCCCAGCTTCGTCCGCCAGGCCCTCCGCGGCATCGATCTGACGGTATACGGCGACGGCCGGCAGCAGCGCTGCTTCTGCCACGTCCACGACACGGTCGATGCGTTGCTCGGGTTGTTAGGTCACCCCGGCGCCGTCGGAGAGGTGTTCAACGTCGGCGCCTCGTACGAGGTCTCGATGGAGGATCTCGCGCGCCGCGTGATCGAGGCGACGGGATCGTCGTCCCGCGTCGTGCACATCCCCTACGACGAGGCGTACGAGGAAGGCTTCGAGGACATGCAGCGACGGGTTCCCGACATCGCACGGATCCAGGCGCTGACGGGATGGCGGCCGACGCGTTCGCTGGACGAGATCTTGAGCGACGTCGTCGCCTTCGAGCGAGCCCGCGGCCAGGTTCCGGACCTGGGACGCGAACGAGCCGGATGAGCGAACCGCTCCGGTACCTCCTCGCGTTCGGCCTGACGTTCGTGGGCGCCCTCGTCCTCACTCCCTTCGCGGCGCGACTCGCCCATCGGACGGGAACGATCTCCCGGCCCCGGGACGACCGGTTCCACCGGTACGCCACTCCCTACCTCGGCGGCCTCGCGATCGCCGGCGGACTCGTGCTCACCGGGGCGATCACGACCGGGATCGAGGCGCAGATCGTCACGATCCTCGTCGCGGGGCTCGCGCTCGGCCTGCTCGGCCTGCTGGACGACGTCCGCAGCGTCGGGCCGATCGTGAAGCTGACCGTCGAGGCGGGCGCGGGGCTCGCCCTATGGTTCGCGGGGGTCCGCGCCGGGTTCTTCGGGGTCGAGGCGCTCGACGCTGCCGTGACCGTCCTGTGGATCGTGGCCGTCACGAACGCGATCAACCTGCTCGACAACATGGACGGCATCGCCCCCGGGGTCGTCGCGATCTCCGCACTCGGGTTCTTCGCGATCGCGGCAAGCGAGGGCGACTACCTCGTCGGCGCCCTCGCCCTCGGGGTGGCCGGCGCGAGCCTCGGGTTCCTCCGGTACAACTTCCCGCCCGCGAAGATCTTCCTCGGTGACGCGGGCTCGTTGATGATCGGGTTCCTGCTCGCCGCGCTGGGACTGAAGCTCGACCTGGTCGGACCGGACGTAGTCGTGCGTGCGGTGATCCCGGCGCTGCTCCTCGCGGTGCCCCTGTTCGACATGCTCCTCGTGATCGTCGCCCGCACTCGCGACGGTCGACCCGTCTACCAGGGCGGCACCGACCACGCCGCGCACCGTCTGTCGGCCCGCGGCTTCTCGCCTCGCGGCGTGGCGCTCACGGCATTCGCGGTCCAGCTCGTCTGCTCCGCCCTGGCGTTCGTGCTGTACCGTGCGAGCGATGGCATCGTGCTGGCGGCCTCGCTCGTGACGGCCGCCGCCGCGCTCGTCGCGTGGTCGATGTTCCTGCGGATGGAGGGCGTCGTCCCCGGTCTGCGAACGCCCCATCCCGAGCCCGTCCACCCTCAGGCCCCCAGCGCGGGCTAGACTTCCCTTCGGAGGCAACGTGCAGGAACCGACCCGGCGACCCCCCGCGAGCAGCGACCTGCGAGAGCTGGTCGGCGTCCTGCGCAAGCACCGGCCGTCGATCTTGCTGATCACCGGTGTCACGGTGATCGCTGCCCTGTTCCTGTCGTTCCGCCAGACACCGATCTACGACTCGACCGCGCAGGTGCTCGTGAAGCCCACGAACGCCAATCAGGTCCTCGCCGGCGTTCCGGCCGCATCCCTGATCAGCATGGACACCGAGCGGGGGATCGCCGAGTCGAGCGCCGTCGCCAACATCGCGGCCGGCGAGCTCGGCAGCATCGACGCCGCGCAGCTGCAGGAGGCCACGGACGTCACCGTTCCCACGAACACACAGTTCCTCGACATCACCTTCTCCGACCCCGACCCGGCGCAAGCGCAGGCGGGAGCCCAGGCGATCGCCGTCTCCTACCTCGGCTACCGGGAGGAGCAGGCGATCGAGGACGCCGCCACCGCGGCACAGGGTTACCAGCAGCGGATCAAGGAACAGGAGATCGAGCTCGCGGGCGAGCGGAAGCGTCTCCGTCAAGCGAAGGAGAACTCGCCCGAGGCGTTCGAGATCCAAGCCGACATCGACCAGATCGATCGTGAGCTCGACATCCTGCGGGCGCAGCTCACCCCCCTGCTCGCACAGGGGGTCGACGCGGGCGACATCATCGCGGCGGCACAGCTCGCGACCTCCCCGTCAAGCCCGAACCACATGCGCAACGGCCTGCTCGCGCTGATCGTCGGACTGGCGCTCGGTGTCGGGTTCGCGTTTTTGCGCGAACGCCTCGACGACCGCCTTGCCGGTCGCGAAGACTTCGAGGAGCTGACCGGATCGCCCGTGCTCGGCGTGGTGCCGTCCGTTCCCGGCTGGAAGAAGAAGGACGAGCCGAACGTTCCCGCGCTGTCCCAGCCGAAGGGTGGTCCGGCCGAGGCCTACCGCACGATCCGCACGAACCTGCAGTTCATGGCACGGAGCGGAGAGTTCAAGACCGTGATGATCACGAGCGCGAGCCTGGGTGAAGGCAAGACCACGACGAGCGCCAACCTCGCCGTGACCCTGGCCCAGACCGGCAAGCGGGTGATCGTGGTCGGCGCCGACTTGCGCAAGCCCCGGATCCATCGCTTCTTCCGCATGCCGAACGATGTCGGAGTGACGAGCGTACTTTCCGGGCAGACGCGGATCGGGGAAGCCGCTCGGAGGGTCGGCGGGCTGGACACCCTGCGCGTGATCCCGAGCGGCCCCGTACCGCAGAACCCCGCCGAGCTGCTCGGCTCCGAGGCGATGGACCAGCTGTTGCACGACCTGCGTGACAACGCCGACTTCGTGATCCTGGACACCGCCCCGGTGCTCGCGGTGTCGGACGCGCTGATCCTGGCGCGGCGCAGCGACGGGATCGTGATCGTCGCCGACGCGGCGACCACGAGCCGTTCCGCCGTGGCGCACGTTCGCGATCAGCTCGAGCAGGTCGGCGCCAACATCGTCGGCGGCGTATTCAACAACTTCGATCCGTCGACCGCGAAGTACTACCCGAGCTACTACCGCTATTACTACAGCTACCAATACCGTCCCGAGAACGAGCCCCAGCCGACCACGTCGGGGAACGGCCGGACCGCGGGCCAGCCCGACCCCTCGGAGATGTGGCGCTGACCGCTCCGGCGGGACACCTCAGGCGCGGAACGTCTCGACGGTCGTGCGCAGTCCCTCCTCGATCGGCACCGCGGGGCGGTGGCCGAGAAGTTCCGCCGCGAGCGACACGTCGGCGTCGGTGACGCGTACATCCCCCGCCCGTGCCGGCTCGCGGATCGGCTCGGGACGGGCGTCGGTGAGGTCGGCGATCAGCTCGAGCAAACGGTTCACGCTCGTGGGCGTCCCGCCTCCGCCGACGTTGAACGCGCGGCCCAACGCCTCGTTGGGCGCGTCGGCGGCGCGGAGGTTCGCATCGACCACGTCGTCGATGAAGGTGAAGTCACGCGCCTGCTCTCCGTCCCCGTGGATCACGGGCGGCGTACCGGTGAGGCACGCGGTGATGAACCGGGGCACCACGGCCGCATACTCGCTCTGCGGGTCCTGTCCCGGCCCGTAGACGTTGAAGTAGCGAAGCGCGACCGTGGGAACACCCATCGAGATCCACCAGGCGCGGCAGTAGGCCTCGCCGGCGAGCTTGCTGGCGGCGTACGGGCTCTTCGGGCGCGGTTCCATCGACTCGACGTGCGGGGCCCGCTCCTGATCGCCGTACACCGACGAGGACGAGGCGAACACGACCCGTGCTCCCTCGGAGCGTGCCGCCTCCAGCACGTGCAGCGTTCCCTCCACGTTGACCTGGGTCGTCAGCTCGGGCTGCTCGATCGAGCGTGGAACCGAACGCTTCGCGCCCTGGTGGAAGATCACCTGCACGCCGCGAGCCGCATCGGCGACGGCGTCGGCGTCGCGGAGGTCGGCCTCGACCAGCCGCATCCCGGCCGCGCGCGCGAGGTTGGCCCGAGGTCCGTCGGAGAGGTCGTCGAGACCGACCACCTCGTGGCCGCCGTCCAACAGCGCGGCGGCCAGGTGCGACCCGATGAATCCGGCGGCGCCGGTCACGAGAGCCCGCATCGCGCGGCAGGTTACCTGCGCACGGTTGGCACCGAGGTGGTGGTGCGGCTCAGTCCTCGCCCAGGAACGCGCCCACGACCGCCATCGAGGCGGCGGGGATCGCGTCGTCGGCCTTCGTGCCGCGCTCCTGGGCGGTCTTGGCGGCCAGCAGCATGTCGGCGAGCGCGTCGGCCATCTTCACGCCCTGTTCCGGCGAGTCGATCTCGACGCCGCGCGACTGAAGCTGCGCGAAGAACGCCTCGAGCACGGCACGATCGTCGCCGAGCAGGCTGGCCTCGGAGACGTTCAGGGCATCCGAGAGCCGCTCCAGGGTCTGGATCGACGGCGCGACGTGGCCGTTCTCGTACCGCGAGAGCCGGGCCTTGGGGATCCCCGAGATCTCCTCGAGATCGGACTGGCTGAGCCCCGCGTCCAGGCGAGACGCACGCAGGCGCTGACCGAAGTTCTTCCCATCCTTGCGAGGTGTCACGAACTCTCCTCCTACAGGGTTGTGCTTTGGAACCACGGCGAACGCGGGCCACGATAGCACCAACGGCCGCCCCGTAGGAACGGCCGTTGGTCGACAGAGTCGGCCCGGGTCATCGATCCGGACCCCGCTCCTCTGCGAGGCAACGCCTCGCCGGGAACCTGCGCGTTCGGTCGGCTACTTGACCTCGACGGAGGCGCCGGCGCCCTCGAGGGCTTCCTTCGCCTTGTCGGCTGCGTCCTTGTCGACGCCTTCGAGCACCGGCTTCGGTGCGTTGTCCACGAGGTCCTTCGCCTCCTTCAGGCCGAGGCTCGTGAGCGCGCGCACCTCCTTGATCACCTGGATCTTCTTGTCCCCTGCACCGGTGAGCAGCACATCGAACGTGCTCTGCTCGCCAGCACCGTCGCCGTCGGCCTCGCCGCCCGCGCCACCCGGCGCGGCCATCATCACCGGCGCGGCCGCGGCCGCCTGGACATCGAAGGTGTCCTCGAACTGCTTGATGAACTCGGACAGCTCGAGGAGGGTCATCTCCTTGAACGCGTCGAGCAGGTCGTCGCTGGAAACCTTGGCCATCTCGGTCACTCCTCCTTCTCACCGTCATCCGCCGAGGCCTCGGAAGCCCCGCCGGTCGTCTCGTGAAGCTTCTCCTTGTACGCCTCGAGCAGGCCGAGGAACTTGCCCTGGAGCGCCTGGAAGATCGACGCCGCGCGAGTCATGTCGGCCTGCATCATCCCGGCCAGCTGCGAGAGCATCTCCTCCCGCGACCGGAGCTTGGCCAGCGCCGCAGCCTCCTCGGCCGACAGGAGCTTGCCGTCCATGAAGCCGCCCTTGATCTGGAGCGACTCGAACTTCTTGGACGCCTCGGCGACCCGCTTGGCCGCGAGCACCGCGTCGCCCTTGATGAACACGGCGGCGGTGGGCCCGGTCAGCAGCACGTCGAGGACCTCGAGCCCGGCCTCGTCGACCGCGCGCTTGAACAGCGAGTTCTTCACGACGGCGAACGACGCGTTGGCCTCGCTGAGACCCTCGCGCAGTTCCTTCGTGTCGCCGACGGTCAGACCGCGGTAGTCGGTGAGCAGCAGGGCGTCTGCGCCCTCGATCCGCTCTTTCAGGACCGCGACCTTCTCGATCTTCTCCGGTTTCGCCATCTGGCCTCCTGAAATGGAAAACGCCCCCGCAGGCAGCGAGGGCGAACGCGTTCCGGCGCGACCGTGGTCGTGGAGCTGGTCGAGCGATCTGCGATCCGATGACCTCGGCAGGTACCCCGGAGGGATTACGCGCGACGTGCGTGCGCCCCTGCTGTCTGCGGCTCGGACGAGGCTACCAGCGGGGTTCCGCACTGTCAGAGCCCGGTGCTACGGTTGCGTACATGGACACACCCGCCACCTGGGCAGCACTCGGCGTGCTCGCCGCGTTCTCCAGCGCGGTGATCGCGATCCTCGGGTGGCAGAGCACGCGCATCGCGCGACTCGAGCACCGGTTCGAAAGATTCGAGGCGAAGGTGGACGAGCGGTTCGATCGCGTGGACGAGCGGTTCGTCCATGTGGACGAGCGATTCGTCCATGTGGACGAGCGGTTCGATCGGGTCGACGAGCGATTCGTCCATGTGGACGAGCGGTTCGATCGCGTGGACGAGCGGTTCGACCGGATCGATGCCCGCCTCGACGGGACGAACCAGCGGATCGACGGCGTCAACGCGCGACTCGACACCCACGTCGAGGGGCGCCACGCCGGCTGACGCGCGACGCGGTCCGCCACATGTCGGGCCCCGTGCCGATCGTCAGTACGGCGGGCGCAACCGCGGGAACATCGGGTAGCGCCGGACGTTCGTCGTCGCGACCTTCAACCCGAGCTGCGAGGCGGTCGCGGCGATCAGCAGATCGGCGCTCGAGATGCCGGGATGGCTCCGCCGGTACTCCCGTCCGAACTCACCGGCCGCGCGGGCGACGACCTCTCCCACGGGTTCCCAGCGCAACGTATGGAACAACCGCTCGGTCGCACCACGTTCGCGCGATCGAAGGCCCCTGATGATCTCGACGCGCGTGATCTCCGAGCACACCGGGACCTGGGAGAGGCTCGTGAGGTACTCGAGAGCCTCCGGGCTGCCGCGCAGCACGTCGATCACGACGGTGCTGTCGAGGACCGTGCTCACCCGTCACGCTTCCGATCGAGCTCGTCCTGTCGCTCGGCGTCAGCTCGTCGGATCTCCTCCACGTACTCCGACCCCGGCGGGAGGTGGGCCGCGCTCCCCGCCAGTTCCGCCAGTGCCTCTCTGAAAGCTTCGAGCCTCCCCGCTTCGCCCTCGCCGAGCCCGAGGTAGGAATCGATCGCTTCCCGGATCAGGTCTGACTTCGTCCTGCCGAGCGCACCGGCCCTCGACTCGAGCACCTCGTCCTGATCGTCCTCGAGGTAGATCTGGGTGCGCTTCATGATGTATGTAGTATACATCGCGTGGCTTGAGCGAACGAACGACCTGATGTTCGATGGACCGAGATGGATCGGGGACCCACCTCCCGCACCGCTGACATCCGGCCCTCGCGCGGCCGGGTCCGTTCCTCGGTTCTGTCTCTGGCGATCGCCGCGACCCTCGTCCTCACCCTCGCACTTACGGCGTCGGCGCTCGTTGCCTCGAGCCCCGACCCCACGTGGCAGGCGAACGACCGGGTGACCGCGATCGTCCAGGTCGGAGACGTCGTCTACCTGGGCGGGCGGTTCACGAGCCTTCACGACGGCGATGGCGACTCGGTGTCCCGGGATCACCTCGCCGCGATCGACCTCAAGACGGGTGAGCCCACCGGGTGGGACCCGCCGGTCGAGGGCGAGATCCTCGCCCTCGCGGCCTCACCCGACGGTGACCGCATCTTCGTCGGAGGTGCCTTCGATGAGATCGGCGGCGAGGACCGGCGGAACCTAGCCGCGGTCGACGCGACCACGGGCCAGGTCGTCGACCCCTGGAGCGCCCGTCCGAGCGCGTCGGTGCTCGCGATCGCGACCTCGGGCACGCGCGTGTTCGTCGGAGGTCGCTTCAGCACGATCTCCGGTGTCTCGCGGCCGCACCTCGGCGCGGTTCTCGCATCGAACGGACAGGTGGTGTCCGCCTGGGAGCCGGGGGCCGTCAACGGCACCGTGTACGCGGTCGCGACCCCCGGACCTCGGGTCGTCTTCGGTGGAGACTTCTCGCACGTTGACGGGACCTCCCGCCGGTTCCTGGCCGTTGTCCGTCGTTCGGACGGCAGCCTGATGCCGTGGCGGAACCCGCCGCCGAGCCAGACGAGGGCGCTCGCGGTCGAACCGGGCGACCCCGACCACGTGTACGCCGGGAACCGCGCGAACGAGATCGTCCGGTACGTCGCCCGCAACGGCCAGGAGGAATGGGACCGGCACGGCGACGGCGACGTGCAGGCGGTGGCGGCACTCGACGGGGTGGTCTACGGGGGCGGTCACTTCGATGCGTTCGACGGGCGCGCCGAACCGAAGCTCGTGGCGTTCACCACGAACGGCGCTCATCTCGACTGGAACGCCGCCGCCAACTCGGCCACCGGCGTGTTCGCGATGGCGGTCGGCACGCACCTGTCGATCGGCGGCGACTTCACCCGCGTCAACGGGAGCGCCCGGGAAGGCTACGCCGCGTTCGGGGACTGACGGAGAGGCCCGAACCCGCGTCAGGCGCTTGCTGCTGCTGCCGCGCTCGCTTCCGCGTCCTTCAGGTGCGTCGGATCCAGCGGGATCCCCGGGCTCATCGTCGAGCTCAGCGTCGCAGATTCCACGTAACGGCCCTTCGCACCCGAGGGCTTCGCGCGCAGCAGCTCCTCGACCACCACGAGGTAGTTCTGCAGCAGCGACTGCTCGGCGAACGACTTCTTCCCGATGATCACGTGGACGTTGCCAGTGCGGTCGGTGCGGTACTCGACCTTGCCGCCCTTGATGTCGGCGACGGCCTTGCCCACGTCCTGGGTCACCGTCCCGGTCTTCGGGTTGGGCATCAGTCCGCGCGGCCCGAGCACGCGACCGGCCTTACCGACCGTGGCCATCATGTCCGGGGTGGCGACGGCGGCCTCGAAGTCGATCGTGCCCTTGACGACCTCCTCGACGAGCTCCTCGCCCCCGACGAGGTCGGCTCCGGCCTCGGTCGCCTCGCGTGCCTTCTCGCCGGTGGTGAACACCGCGACGCGGACCGACTTGCCGGTGCCGTTCGGCAGGCTCACGGTCCCACGGACCAGCTGATCGGCCTTCTTCGGGTCGACCCCCAAGCGGAACGCGACCTCAACGGTCTCGTCGAACTTCGCGTCCGGGAACGCCTTCAGCAACGCGAAGGCTTCGCCGGGAACGTACGCGCGTTCGCGATCGAAGCCCTTGGCCGCCGCGCGGTAGCGCTTGCCGTGCGTGCGCTCGGTCATGCGTCCACCTCCACGCCCATGCTGCGCGCCGTTCCCGCGATGATCCGCATCGCCATCTCGACGTCGTTCGCGTTCAGGTCGGGCATCTTCTGCTCGGCGATCGTGCGCACTTGATCCTGCGTCAGGCGGCCGACCTTGTCGCGGTTCGGCTCGCCCGATCCGGACTCGATGCCGGCGGCCTTCTTGATCAGCTCGGCGGCCGGCGGCTGCTTCGTGATGAACGAGAACGAGCGATCCTCGTAGATCGTCAGCTCGACCGGGATGATCTGGCCGGATTGCTGCTGGGTCGCCTCGTTGTACTGGCGGCAGAAGTCCATGATGTTCACCCCGTGCTGGCCCAGCGCGGTACCGACGGGCGGAGCGGGGGTGGCCTGGCCGGCCGGGATCTGGAGCTTGACGAGGGCCATGACGGGCTTGGTGGGTGGGGCCATGTGCTGTTCTCCTCCTGCGGTACCAGCGGTCGCAGCGTTCGCGCGACCTCCCGCGGGTCGAGCCGGCTAGACCTTCGCTACCTGGTCGAACGACAACTCGACCGGTGTTTCGCGGTCGAAGATGTTGACGAGCACCTTGAGCTTGGCCTGGTCGGCATTGATCTCGTTGATCGTTCCGTTGAAGTCGGCGAACGGCCCGGAGATGATCCGCACCACGTCGCCCTCTTCGAAGCCGAGGCGAACCTGCGGCTTGGTCTCCTCCTTCTTCACCACGAGGATCTTCTCGACCTCGCGCTTGGAAAGCGGCGTGGGCTTGGTGCCCGTGCCGGCGGAGACGAACCCGGTCACGCCGGGCGTGTTGCGCACGACGTACCAGGAGTCGTTGTCGTAGAGCATCTTCACGAGCAGGTAACCCGGGAAGACCTTCTTCTGGACGACCTGCTTCTTGCCGCCCTTGATCTCCATCACGTCCTCCATCGGGATGTGGACGTCGAAGATCTTGTCTTCCATCTGCATCGTGTGGATCCGCGAGTTGAGGTTCGTCTTGACCTTGTTCTCGTAGCCGGCGTAGGTGTGCACGACGTACCAATCGCCGGGACCCTTGAAGGGGTCGGCGGCGGGCGCGGCCTCGGCTTCGGCCGCGGCGTCCTGCTTGGCCTTCGTCGCCGTCTTCTTCTTCGGCTTCGGCTTCGGCTTCGGCTTCGGCGTCGGGGTCGCGGGTGCGGCCTCCGCTTCGGGCACCGCGATCTCCGCGTCGGCGTCTTCCTCGGCGGTCTCGCTGTCACCGGCCGCCTCTTCGGATCGCTCGACGAACCCGTCGAGGTCGGCGACCGCGTCGTCGGTGGTCTGACTGACCTCGTGGACCGCGGTCACCTCGGCGGACGCCGGCTCGCTGGGCTCGTCGTCGCTCCACTCCTCGCGGACGGGAACGACGGGCGGCTCGCGCGTCGCGGCGGTGTCGGCGACCTCCTGGGACTCGGTGTCGGCGTCCGGCCCCTGCGCGGGATCGCCGTCGACCTCGCCCGGCGCGGTGAGGTCGGTGACCTCGGTCGCCACGGAAGCGGTGTCATCGTCGGTGCGGGTCTGCTCGTCGTCCATGCGGGTCGTCGTGTCCTCTGCGTCGGTGGCTGCGTGGGCTGCGCTGTCGTCGTGACCGATCGTGCCTAGGTGAACAATCCGAGGATCGCCTCGGAGAAGATGTAGTCGAGGGCCGCCACCAGCGAGGTGAGGACGACCACGGAGATCAACACGACGATCGTGTAGCTGATCGTCTCGGGCCGGGTGGGCCAGTTGACCTTCTTGAGCTCCTGGCGAACCTCCTTGAGGAACTGGCGCGCGCCGGTGCGCTTGCGCTTCTGTTCCTGCTGCGTGCGACGTTGCTGGGCGACCGCCTGGGAGCGCTCGGTGCCACCGCGCGACTTCTGTCGCGCCATCGCTCGCTTCGTCTCCCGGTTGCTCATGGTGCTCCCTTGCAGGGGCGGAGGGACTCGAACCCCCAACCGCCGGTTTTGGAGACCGGTGCTCTACCAGGTTGAGCTACGCCCCTTCGAAAGACCCGGTCGGATCGGGGGTCATGCCGAGCTCTCAGTATATGGCCCGGTCCGAGAGCCCGGCAAAGGAACCTGGTCCCCCACCTGCGCCGATGTCCGAGGTCGGTGGGGACCCGTGTGATACTACGCGCCGTGGATGCCCGGGCGCCGATGCACCCCCGGCGGCCGCAAGCCCTCGACGCCGGGCTGTTCCTGGTCGTGGTGGCCGTGCCGCTGGCCTTCACCCCCTTCACCACCTCTCCGTTCGCGGATCCGAAGCTGCTGCTGCTGAGCTTGGGCACGCTGCTGATCTGGCTCGGAGCAGCCCCGGCGGACCGCCGCCTGGCCCTCGCGGCCGGCGCGTGGTTCGGGGTCACGGCCCTCGCTGCCGTGCTCGGGGTCGACCCGCAGCGTTCCCTGACCGGGTTGGAGGGCCCCCTGACCGGTCTGGGCTTGTTCGCCTGTTGCGCCGTGCTCGTGGTCGCCGGCGCGAGCCTGACCCGCGAGACGATCGAGCGGGTCGGCGGGTGGCTCCTGTGGACGGGCCTGATCGTGGGGGCGATCACCCTCGTGTGGCGCCTCGCGCCGGACGTGATCGAGGCCGGCGTGACCGATCTCGACTTCCGTGGGGGCACGGTCGGCAACCCCGTGTTCGCCGGCGCCGTGATCGCGGGCGCGATCGCCGTCGCGCTGGTGCGGGAGCTGTCGCCGCTGCGGCGAGCCGTATCGATCGTCGTCCTCGTCTCCGGGATCTCCGCCGGAGGGGAGCGGGTCGCCTGGCTGCTCCCGATCGTGGCGGTCGTGGCGACATTGTGGTGGGCGCGCGTCGACCGCCGGCGGGCGGCGCTGTTGGCCGGCGGCATCGTGGCGATCCTGGCGGGCTGGGCGCTCGCCGAACCCGTGCTCCCCGAGGGCGCGACGGTCTCCCCCGTGGCGCAGGTGACCAGCTTCGGGAGCGACACGGGGCGGCTCACGGCGTTCGAGGTCCACACGCGCGCCTGGCTCGATCGGCCGGTGCTCGGATGGGGTCCGGGAACGACGCTGAGCGGCTACCGGGCGAACGCGACGGCCGAGCAGATCGACACCGCGGGGATCGCTTGGGACGAGGCGCACAACCTCGTGATCCAGACCGCGTCGCAGTCGGGGATCCTCGGGCTCCTCGCGCTCGGGTGGCTCGTCGTGATCGTCGTCTCGCGCGGGCTCCGCGCGTCGCGCGATGCCGCGTGGGTGATCGGCACCGTCACGGTCTTCGCGGTGTTCTGTCTGTTCGAGCCGTTCAACCTCTCGGTGACGCCGTTGCTGTTCCTGTTCGCCGGCGCGGCCGGAGCGGGCGCGCGAGAGGCGCCCGCCTCACGCCGGTGGACCCGCGTCGCGTACGCGTCGACCGGGATCGTGCTGATCGCGGGGCTCGGGCTGGCGGCGCTGACGTTCGCCGCGTCCGCCTACGAGCGGTGGGGAGCGCGATACGAGGATCAGCCCGCGCTGCGCACCTCGCTCGCGCTGCAGCCATGGCGGGTCACGGCGGGGATGGAACTGCTGCGGGACCTGGCCCTCGACGCTCGGAGCAGGCAGGTCCCGGGGACCGACGAGGAGGCGCGCGAACTGATCGACGACCTCGTCGACGATCGCGGATGGGACCCACGCGTCCGCCCCGCGGCGGCGGACGCGGAAGGGCTGATGGAGGACTTCGGGGCGGCGCGCGGATGGCTGCTGTCCCAGCTCGAGGTCTTCCCCGGCGACGCGGCGATCCTTCCCGATCCCGATGTCGTCGGTCGCGGCGAGGTATCGGGGATCCCGTAGGCGATCCGCCGCTGCCCAATCTGTGCGCGCTCCTACGAGGAGCCGGGCATTCGTGCCCATAGAATCGGCGAGAACGACGCTCCGCACCGGCCCCGGAATGCGAGCGCGCATGCAGAGCACGGACTACCCCCCGGAGGGGAGTGGATCGGCCAAACGCCGTCCCCTCTTCGGCCGCAGCAGCAGCGACACCGAAGACCGGATCGAACAGGCCCTGGCCGAGTACCGAGAGGTGCTCGAACAGCGTTTGGACGAGGGCCTGCTGGCCCTGCAGTCCTCCGCGGCCACCCTGATGCAGGAGATCGCCGCCGAGATGTGGCGTCAAGGTGGCGCCGACGTGTCCGACCCGCAGCAGCGGATCCTCGAGTTCGTCTCCCGAGATCAGGCCGTCCGCGGCTTGATCGCCACGAGCGACGAACGGTTCCAGCAGCTGTCGATGCGCACCGAACGCCTCGAGGGCGAACTGCGCCGTGTCGCCGACGAGAACGGCGAGCTGCGCGACCTGCTGGCCGAGGGTGCGCGGTCGCTGAGCACGATCGCCCAGGCGCCGGCGATCGTCGGCGCGGAGGACCTGCGCGATCGCCTCACCCAGGTCGAGGCCCACATCTCGACGACGATGCAGTACATCCAGGAACGCGATCGCGCGCTCATGGAGAGCATCGGCAGCCAGGTGCGCGAGCACGGCGAGCTCGTGACCTCCGAAACGCGCCGCGTCGTCGAGGGCATGCAGGGCTACGTCACCGAAGGCGTGGAGTCGATCGGCCGGCTCGCCCAGCGGGTCGAAGGCCACATGGAACGGGTCACCGCGCGCGACGATCAGCTCGCGGACCGGATCAGCATGCAGCTGAGCGGCACGCTCGGCGAACAGATCGGGATGATCTACGAGCGGCTGGGGATGGAGGCCCGCACCCTGTCCGACGCCCTCGCGAGCCATCAGCACTGGGTGGGCCAGCTGCTCGACACCCGGGTGATGGGGCTCGCCCAGCTCGTCCGGTCGGACTCGGAGAAACTGCGCGACCGGTTGGTCGAGAGCGCCGCGGCGCAGGACGAGCACATGGGGCGCTTGCTCGACGAGCGGCTCGCCCGCGTTCAGCAGGCCGTCGACACCGCGGTCGTGGACCTGCGCGGAGCGATCAACGGGCAGCTGTCGACGGTCGGTCAACAGGCGGCGGAAGCCGTGGACACCGCGATCGCCGGACGGATGGACGCGACCACCGAGCGGATGGCCGAGAGCGCCGACTCGATCGACCGAGCCCGCACCGCGTTCGAACGGATGCAGGGCGAGGCCGACGAATCGATCGCGCGAACGATCGATCAGCGGATCGGTGCGCTCGCGAAGATGATCCGCTCGGACAACCAGGCGATCGCGATACGGCTGGCCGAGGTGAGCGAACACCAGCAGCGCGAGGTGGAGTCCGACCATCCCCGCCAGACGCTGCGGGCGGTCAAGGAGCTGCAGGCGACGATGGCCGGCGAGATGATGGGGGTCCTCGAACGACAGTTCGGGATCCTCGCGGAGCAGCTGCATCGGGAGACCCAGACGATCGCCGAGTCGCTCGTGCGTTCGAACGACGTGCTGGCCCGCAGGGTCGACGCGGTCGCCGCGAAGGTGCAGAAGGACTCGGGCCGGGACATGGATACCGTCCAGACCGCGATCGAGCGGATGGGCGAGGCGATGCACGCGCTGGCTTCGATCGGCCGCCAAACGGCGGGAGGCGCGGCGGTCGGTGGGTTGGCCGGCGATCCGCGCGGGGACCAGATCGAGCTGCCCTGACCGGCGATCGCGTCAACTCCCTGACGACTGAGCGGGGGCGTGTGCGCGGCGATCGCGTCAACTCCCTGACGATCGGTCAGGCAGCTGACGGTTTCCGGCGAGGAACAGCTCCTACAAGTCGTAAGGCGGCTGACGGCCGCCGCCGCGGCACCTAGCCGAGACGGACCAGCGCCTCGCTGCGGCGGATCGGATCCCCGATGCTCCCGTCGGCACGCTCGGAACGCACCCAGATCTCCAACTTGGCCGTCCGCTCCTCCGGATGGAGCGAGCGGACCCGACCTCCGGCCACCACCGTCTCCCCCGGCGCAACGGTCGCCCGGAACGGCGACTTCAGCTTGACGAGCGCACCCTCGTCTCCGGCCCACCCCACGATGCACGACGCGAGGATCCCCATCGTCAGCATGCCGTGGGCGATCACGCCATCGATGCCCACGGCGCGTGCGACATCGTCGTCCAGGTGCAGCGCGTTGTCGTCGCCCGAGGCTTCCGCGTACTCGCGGATCTGCTCGCGCGTGATCGTCCACGACAGCTCGGGGAGCACGTCGTCCACGGCCACGTCTTCAAAGGGCCGTCGCCGCCGGGCGCGTTCGGCGTCTCGTTCCTGCTGCCGCTGCGTCATGCGTTCGCGCCTTCCGGTTCCCCTCGCTCGAGGAACGTGCAGACCGCGCGGACGACGAGCTCGCCGGCCTCGTCGCGCAGCTCCGACTCGATCGTGCAGAACCCGAGCGGCCCTCGCTGCCGGATCTGCGCGATGTGGGAGGTGATCGTGATCGTCTCGCCGGGGACGAACGGGCGGAACCATTCGTACTCCTGCTCCCCGTGGAGGACGCGCGCGAAATGCAGACCCAGCTCCGGGTCGTCGACGATGTCGGGGAACGCGGTGAATTCCCCCGCCGTCGCGAACGTGGGCGGCACACCGGGCAGCCCGGCGGCTCCCACGGAGTGCGCGAAGTGCTCAACCCTGGCGGGGTCGACCACCAGGGTCACGGGCGGGTAGGTCTTCCCCTCGGCGCCGGCGTTCATCCGCGGCATCCTAGCTGCGGGGCGCCGTAGGCGGCGACGTGGGGATATCGGCCTTCACCCGTGCGCCCCACCAGGAAATAGGGAGAAGAGGGTACGTGACCGCGGCGTCCCACCGGCCTACGATTCGACCCGACATGGCCCGCACCGCTCCCGACGGGAAGCGCGCCGCGTCGAGGGGGGACCACGGATCGGCTGCCGGTTCCGGCACGGGCTCGGGCACACGCGCGAGCTCCAACGGGAAGGGCGAGATCCGCGTGCTGATCGTCGATGATCAGCGCACGTTCGGTGAAGCCCTCGGCATGGCCCTCGGCAAAGAACGCGACCTCACGGTCGTCGAGGTCGTCACCGACGGCGCGGCGGCCGTGGCCGCTTCCGACGAGCTGCACCCCGACGTCGTCCTCATGGACGTGACGATGCCGGGCATGGACGGCATCGAGGCCACCCGCCGCATCAAGGAGGCCGAGCCCGAGACCGCGGTGATCGTGCTCACCGGCGAGCTCGGAGACCTCACGGTCGGCCGGGCGGTTCAGGCGGGTGCCGATGGGTGCTTGCCGAAGACCGAGGCCGTCCTCGATCTCGCCGGCGCCGTTCGCAAGGCCCACGCCGGCGAGGAACTGCTCGACGAGGACCGGGTCGAAGAGAGCCTGCGCAAGCTGCGCCACCGCCGCCAGCAGGACGCCTCGATCGAACAGCGGCTCGAACGGCTCACGCCGCGAGAGATCGAGATCCTCGAGCTCACCGCCGCCGGGCTGTCGAGCGAGAAGCTCTCGGCCACGCTCGGGATGAGCCCGAACACATTGCGCACCCACGTGCAGAACGTGCTCACGAAGCTGAAGGTGCACTCCAAGCTCGACGCGGTGGTGCTGGCGCTTCGGCACGGAGCGATCGAGGGCACGTCCGAGGAGATGATCGACCTCTCCGACGGCGCGAACACGAAGCCGGACTGACGGCCTCCCGGGCAGGGTGGTCAGCGCGCAGGGTGGTCAGCGCGCAGGGTGGTCAGCGCGTTTCGCGGTGAATCGTGTGCGTGCGGCACCAGCGGCAGTACTTCTTCATCTCGAGTCGGTCGCGATCGTTCACGCGGTTCTTGACCGTGTTGTAGTTGCGGCGCTTGCACTGCGTGCAGGCGAGCGTGATCTTCGGGCGGTTGTCGCTCTTGGCCATCGGTCTCCTCGGACTAGGTCAGGATCTTCGTGACGCGTCCGGCACCGACGGTGCGACCGCCCTCGCGGATCGCG
>JBBECT010000002.1 GCA_040881665.1 Actinomycetota bacterium | reverse complement strand
TCTCTGCACCACTCATCGGCCCGATGGACGTACGGGCCGACCTCCACTGGACCTAATGGCTCCAGAGCAGCCGATGGAAGAGACTGCTCTCCGAGCCACCGGCGGGTGAGCCCTTCGTAGACCAGGGCCGTGGAGCCCTAAGTCTAGATCGGGCCCCCGCCGGGCGGTGAGGAGCCGACCACTGGTGGGATGTCGTGCCACAAGAGCACTGATCCATTAGGACGCCGCGCACTCCTTCAGGCTCGAGACCGTCGAGAGGGAAGGGAGTGCACATGATGTTCGTCGGGATCGACTGGTCCGAGCGTCACCACGACGTCTGCGTGATGGACGCTGAGGGCCGCACGCTCGCCGGCATCCGGGTGCCCGAAGGAACTCAGGGCCTCGCTCAGCTCCATGGGGTGATCGCCGAACACGCTGAAGAGCCAGATGAGGTGATCGTGGGCATCGAGACCGACAGAGGGCTCCTGGTGGGGGCTCTGGTCGGGGCCGGATACGCGGTCTACGCGATCAACCCGCTCTCGGTGGATCGCTATCGTGACCGTCACTCCACCTCAGGGGCCAAGTCCGATCCAGGCGATGCCAAGGTGCTGGCCGACATCGTGCGGACCGATCGGCACAACCTGCGCCCGATCGCAGGTGATTCGGAGCTCTCCGAAGAGATCAAGCTCATCGCGCGGATCCACCAGAGCTTCGTGTGGGAACGCCGTCGTCACGTGAACCGGCTGCGGAGCGCGCTGCGTGAGTTCTATCCGCAGGCGCTCGAGGCCTTCGGCACCGATCTTGCCTCCTCAGATGCGCTTGCGGTCCTGAGGATCGCCCCAACCCCGGCGCTCGGCAAGACGCTGTCGCGTTCCAAGATCTCCAGTGCCTTGGCCAGGGGAGGGCGCCAGCGCAACCTGGCCGCACGCGCGGAGAAGATCCA
The DNA here is from genome assembly GCA_040881665.1 of Actinomycetota bacterium. Taxonomy (NCBI): domain Bacteria; kingdom Bacillati; phylum Actinomycetota; species Actinomycetota bacterium. The sequence continues at coordinate 174,157 of JBBECT010000002.1, read as the reverse complement.
GGGAGCCCTCCGATCCGAGCAGCTCCACGCACCCGCACGCATCGAGCATGCCTTCGGGGTGATCGTGAGCTCCCTCGTCGGTCTCATCGAAGGACTCAACACCCAGATCGATGATCTGGGTAGCGAGCTGGAACGGTCTTTTGAGATGCACCCGGACGCCGAGGTTCTGCGCAGTCTTCCCGGACTCGGCATCGTGCTCGGCGCCCGGGTGCTGGGCGAGTTCGGAGATGATCCGACCCGCTACGGCGATGCTAGGGCACGGCGGAACTACGCGGGGACCTCACCCATCACGAGGGCATCCGGCTCTCGCCGCGTCGTGCTTGCCCGCTTCGCTCGCAACACCCGGCTGTTCGATGCCTGCCACATGTGGGCCTTCACCGCCCTCACGAAGTCCGAAGGCGCACGTCGCTGCTACGACGCCCAACGTGGGAAGGGCAAGACCCATCACCAGGCGCTACGTGTCGTGGCCAACCGACTCGTCGGCATCCTCCACGGATGCCTCGCCCCGGCCTCGATCCCGGCGGTTGTCTGAGCCGCGAAGGGCTCGACGAGGGGGAGGAAACGCGGAAGGTCGATCGGCACGATGCGGGCTTCGAGCTTGGCGGCGCGCAGATAGATGAAGCGCGCCTGCCCGACCGCGATCCCGGTGGTCTGCTCGACCGACCAGGCGTAGAGCGCGAGCTGGAGCTCCTTCGCGCCGTTGACCTTGCCCGTCTTCCAGTCGTCGACGATCAGCTCGCCGTCACCGCTGATGAGCAGGCGATCCAGGTAGGCGTTCGTCGCCTCGCCCGCCTCGGTGACGGCGCGGACGTTCACCTCGATGCCGTCGTCGCGGTACTGCTGCACGCCCGCGATCTCGTCGGCGTGCACGACCTCCTGGGCACGGATCAACATCGAGGCGGCGGGTGGCCCGTCCACCACTCGAAGCCCTCGCCCGGTACGCCAGCGGCGTCCTTGCGCCCGCCCCACACGATCGCTTCGGGGCCACCCTCAGCGTCCTCGCAGCGCCGCGTGAACTCCTCGAGGTAGAAGATCCAGAGGTTGGAGGCAGGGGTGATCTCCTCGTGCCACCAGCCCTCGCGATACGCGGCCTCGATTGCCGTGTGGATCGCGCCGCCGCCGATCAGCGCGCCCTTCGGCATCTGCGGGACGGCATCCCGGTACTTGAGCTCGTATGCCCGGCCGCAGTCGGCGTACTGGCTGATCTGTGTCCAGCTCAGCGGCCGGCGCTCGGGCTCGGGGAGCTCGGGCTCTGCGCGGTGGGATCCCGGCACGGGCATCGGCTCGACGCTCACGGCAGCCCCATCTCTCGCGGGTGTTCGGCGAGAAACGCGAGCAACACGGCGCCCTCGGCACTCGGCACGACGCCCGAGCCGCCGCAGTCGCGACACGCGGGGGGAGCGACCCAACGGCCGTCGACGTGGTCCTTGTAGCCGGGCCCGCCCTCGCCGCCTCCGCCGCACGTCGCGCAGACCTCTTCCCACGGGCGGATCGGCTCACGGCGCTCGATGCTGGCGCGCTCGGCGTGGCTCGCGGCGGAGGCGCGGTCGCTCACAGGTAGCCCTCGCTGACCTTGATCGTGTCGATCCGCTCGGCCCACTCGATGAAGGCGTCGTCCTCGGTCCACTGCGCCTCGGCGAGCGACTCCTGGTAGTCGAACTCATCCGCGTACTCGAGGTCGCGGTCGTACATCAGTCACCACTCCGACCGGCAAGAAGGGTGCTGAGGATGTGCCGCGCCGAACAGGGAATGCACCATTCAGTTGGAGGGCGTCCTCCGTCCTCAACCGGATCCGTGCACTCGGGGTTGAGATAGTGATCGCTGACCGGCTCGCACTGGCGCTGAGCTAGGCGCGTTGTCAGCTCGAACAATGCCGTCTCCGACGACTCGGCTCTGTTCGCCAGGTCAACGAGTTCGCGACCGATCGTGCCGTGCACCTGGTGTGCGACCGTTCCGGGGTGGCCCGCGATCGTGATGGAGATGCGCGAGTCCCCGAGAGTGGGCACGGCCACGAAGCGGAGGCTCACGACTCACCCCGCAGACGCGCGAGCAGCCGGTAGGCGTCACACGTCGCGCACTCGCAACCCTCGCCCGCACCTTCGATTCCGCCGTGCGCGCGATCGACCTCGAGCAGTCGCTCGATCACGCGGGTCTGTTCGTCGCGGGTGTCGAGGAGGGTGAGAGTGATCGCGTCCGGCACCCGGTTCAGCGCGTACTCGTCGCCTCGGCATTGAGCGCGGATCACGTCCGCGTCCTCGTTCGTGACGAGCCGCGTCGCGTCGACCGCCATCACAGAACGCCCGCTCTGATGTCGTCGTAGTGCCGGTCCCCAGCCTCGAACGCAGCGTCCTCACGGGCGTGCTCGAAGCACGGGACGTGGACGAACCCCCACCCGTCGGTGATGCAGCCGCACGGCTCGTCGGTCGCGTGGCGCGTCGACTTGTCGGGCAGATCCACCAGGGCCGAGTGTCCGGAGTCACAGCGCATCCAGAGCTGGTCGATCCCGAGGAAGGAGCGCTCCATGCGCGCCGCCGTGATCCGGCCCTCGCACCAGCACCGCCCCTCGTTCCGATACTTCGCTGCGATCTGATCGCGGACCCGCAGGGCGAACTCACTCTCGGTGTCCGGTCGGTGGTTCAGGTCGGTATCCATGTGGCCGGTGCCTCCTATCTGCCGCCGGATCAGGCGGCGTCGGTGCGCTGGTCCTGCTCGCGGATCGCCTTCAGGTGCTGGTAGATCGCCTGGGGGGAGAGGTGGAGCAATCCCGCGATCTCTCGGGGCGTGAGGTCCTCGCGGTGGAGGGCCCGAATGGCTCGCCGCCGGAGCGTGTCGCCCTGTGAAGTGGTCCGCTGTCCCATCAGACGGGGACAGTAGACCCGCCCTTCGGCTCTTGTCAAGCGAGGACGGGGAGGCTACCCTTTCCCGCAGGTCAGAGGCCCCATAAAGGGGGCTCACGGGTAAGGGGATAGGGGCTGAAAGGCATGGCACAGCGGGCTGAGGTGCCCGAACCGCCCGAGAAGCGGCCACCTGAGGAGAGGCCACCTGACGCCGCCGTGCTGGGGTGGCAGGTGTTCCGTCGCCGGACGGGTCGGTTCCCGAAGATGGGACAGCGCGATCTAGCCGAGCGCTGCAAGGAGCTGGGGGACAGCGGGGGGAAGAACACCGTCTCGGCGATCGAACGCTCGCGCCTGTGGGTTCACGATCCCCGCACGCCGCTGCACAACCCCACGCTGTCGACTATCGAGGTTGTGGCTCGCGCACTGGAGTGCTCGTCGCGCGACTTGCTAACTTGGGACCCGAGCCTTACGCGGGTGTAGCTCAATGGTAGAGCCCCAGCCTTCCAAGCTGGTTACGCGGGTTCGATTCCCGTCACCCGCTCGATGCGAGTCGCGTTCCGCCTCCTCGATGTGTTCTGCGACCGGCCGTTCGCGGGGAACCAGCTGTGCGTCGTCCCCGATCCCGGTCGGCTCGACGATGCCGCGATGCAGACGATCGCGCTCGAGATCGGGTTCTCCGAGACGACGTTCGTGACCGGTATCCAGGGCGATCGCTTCCGGATGCGCATCTTCACTCCCGACGAGGAGCTCCCGTTCGCGGGCCATCCCACCCTCGGGACGAGCTACCTGCTCATTGCGGAGGGACGCGTGGGCGCGGGCGGCGCAGTCGGCGACCCGGACCCGCCGGAGATCACCGCGCAGGTCGCGGCCGGCGACTTCCCCGTCGTCGTGGACATCGACGGGCACGCAGCACGGATGCGGCAGCTGCCGGCGCTGTTCGATCCGCCGGTGACCGATCGCGCGGTGGTGGCTCGGGCGAGCTCGCTCGCGGAGGACGATCTCGATCCGGCGCTCCCGGTGCGTGTCGTGTCGACCGGGCTACGTCCGGTGATCGTTCCCGTCCGCGATCTCGAGACCCTTCGCCGCGCGGAACGCGACGGGCGAGCGGTGCGCGAGGCGTGCGCGCAGGTCGGCGGTGACGCGCTCTACCTGTTCGCGGTCGAAGGCGACGGGGCGGTGACCGCCCGCATGTTCGATCCAGGGGTCGGTATCGGCGAGGATCCCGCGACGGGATCGGCCGCGGGGCCGCTCGGTGCCTACCTCGCCGAGCACTCGGTAGCGGGGATGCCCGGCAGGGTGCGCATCTCGCAGGGAGCACAGGTGCGGCGGCCGAGCGAGCTGTTCGTCGACGCCGCGCGCGAGAACGAGGCGTGGACCGTCCATGTCGGCGGCGGGGTCCGCATCGTCGGTGACGGCGGGTTCGACCTGGAGGGATCGTGACGGACGACGACACTCCGTCCGCCGGGACGAGCCCGCGGGTCGCCGCCGCGGAGCGACGGGAGCGGATCGTCGAAACGGCGATGCGCCACTTCGCCGAACACGGGTACCGAGACACCCACGTCGACGCGATCGCAGCGGAGGTCGGCGTCGCGAAGGGAACCGTGTTCGTGGGGTTCGGATCGAAGGAGGGGCTGTTCCTCGCCGCGTACCAACGCGCCGTTTCACTGCTGCCCGCGTGGCTCGACGCCCCTCAGGACGTCCTCGACGCCGGGTTCTGGTCGACGCTCGAGTGGTGGTTCGATCGGACGGAGGAGTACACGCTCGAGGACCCCGTCCCGAACCGGGTGGCGATGCTCGGCCGGTACGACACCGGCTTCGGGCTCCGGCGACCGATCAACCGCTTCATGCGCAGCGAGGACCCGTACGGAACGCTCGAGTTCATCGAGTTCGGGATCGGCCGCGGGGAGATCCGTGGGGACGTGGACGTCGAGACGGTCGCGTCGATGCTCGACTGGGTGGCCGAGCGGTTCCAGGACGCCCTCGTTGCCGAGGAGCTCGACCCCGGGTTGATCCACCGCAAGCCCTACCGTCCCGAGCGCCGCGAGGCCCGGATCCGGGAGGTCACCGAGCTGCTGCGCACCGGTATCGGCGGCTCCGGGACCTAGGACGTGTCTCCTTATCGTGCCTTTCGGCAGCGTTCAGTGCTCAGCGCACCGCCTTCTTCACGAGCGCGACGATCTTCGTCTCTTCGGCGGCGGTCAGCTCCTTCAGCGCGAAGGAGGTCGGCCACATGGCGCCCTTGTCGAGGCTGGCCTCGTCGCTGAAGCCGATCGTCGCGTACCGTGCGTTGAACTTCTGCGCGGCCTGGAAGAAGCAGACGACCTTGCCGTCCTTGGCATACGCGGGCATCCCGTACCAGGTCTTCGGCCAGAGGTCTGGCGCGGACGCGGAGATGATCGCGTGGAGCCGCTTGGCGATGGCGCCATCCTTTCCCTTCATCCCGGCGATCGCCGCGAGCAGGTCCTTCTCTCCGGCCGCCCTGTTCTTGTTCGCGCGCTCTTCCGCCTTCAGCTCCTGAGCACGGGCCTTCATCGCCGCCCGCTCCTCGGCGGTGAATCCGCCGGACGTGCTCGCGGTGGTGCGCTTGCTCTGTGCGGTCTTCTTTGCGAGTTTCTTCTCAGCCATCTCGACATCATGCCACGTCGCGCCGAAGGGGCTATCGGCGCATCGTCTGCCGCGGCGGCCTCGTCCTCGCAGCTGTGCTGCTCTTGCTCACCGACGTAGGAGACACGTCCTAGGAGTCTCGAGGCGCTGCGCCCGGTAGGCTCGTGGGGACGGGGCGTAGCGCAGCCTGGCTAGCGCGCGTGCTTTGGGAGCACGAGGTCGCGGGTTCGAGTCCCGCCGCCCCGACCGGGACGAAGCGGCCGCATCCACCTGCGTGTCTGACACCGTCCGTACAGTGGCGAGCATGCGTATCGTCTCCCGTCACGCCGATCTGCCCGTCGCCGAGGTCCGCCGGATGCTCGAGGGCCTGCCCGACTGCCCGGGGTACCGGGTCGTGGTCAAGCCGTTCCGCTACCGGACCTCGCCCCACCTCTCGGCCTTGACCGATTTCGATGCCCGCGAGATCGTCCTGCAGGTCCCCGAGCCGTTCCTGCCCTTCGGCGAGGTCGTCCCCTACGGGGCGATGCGGCGCGAGGGTCGTGGCATCCGGTTCATCTGGCTGACCGAGGGGGTGACGTTCCGCACCCCCCGGCAGGTGCTGCGGTTCCTCTATTGCCATGAGTGGATGCACTGGTTCCTGAAGGAACGGCTCGGCCGCAAGAGCTCGGCCGAGACCACGTGCGACCGGTTCGCACTGTGGAACTACCTGCGGCGTATCGTCACCGAGGACGACGCACTGGCCGCGCTCAAACGCAACCGGGGCCCGGCGCGCACTTCCGGGCGCACCGCGGCGCGCGGGCGCACCACGCGGCGCGGCTGACCGCCGCTGCGACCCGGGGTCACGGCCGGGGCAGGCCCGAGCCCACGGCACGGGCTCGGTCCCGCGTAGGATTCGCGGCATGACCGATGCGACGATCACCACCGCGATCCGCGCCGGCCGGCTGCTCGATGTCGAGGCCGGCGAGGTGCGCACCGATCAGCTCGTGCTGCTCGCCTCGGACCGGATCCACGAGGTGCGCCCGTGGACCGACGCGGATCCCGACCTGCCGGCGGGTATCGAGGTCCTCGACCTCTCGGGCCACACGGTGTCTCCGGGCTTGATCGACCTGCACGCGCACCTCGTCGGACAGACCGAGGTCGAGACCGGCGCGAACTACGCCGCCCTCGTGATGCGCAGCGGCGCCCAGGAGGCGATGAACGGAGTCCGCAACGCGCGGAACACCCTCGAGGCGGGGTTCACGACGGTCCGCGACGTCGGCACGTTCCGAGCGTTCGTCGATGTGGCGTTGCGCGACGGCATCGAGGCGGGCTGGACCCCCGGGCCGCGGATGCTGTGCGCCGGGGCCTACCTCACCTGCTCCCAGGGAGGGGGCGACGTGACCGGGCTCGCGGCCGACGTCGACGCGGTGGTTCCACGGGATCTCCGATTCGGCGTGGCGAACTCCGTGGACGAGGTGCGCACGCGCGTGCGCGAGATCCTGCACTTCCATGCCGATTTCATCAAGGTGATCGCCACGGGCGCGGTGATGACACAGGGAACGAACCCCGGCACCCCCGAGTTCACCGAGGACCAGCTGCGCGTCGCCGTCGAGACGGCCGCCGAGCACGGTACGTTCGTCGCCGCCCATGCGCATGGCGCCGAGGGGATCAAGCAGGCGGTGCGCGCGGGGGTCCGTTCGATCGAGCACGGATCGCTGATGGATGACGAGGCGATCGCGATGATGCGCGACCACGGGACCTACCTCGTCGCCGACATCTACTGCGGCGACTACATCGACGAGATGGGCCGCGAACACGGCTGGCCGGTCGAGACGCTGCGCAAGAACACCGAGACGACCCAGGCGCAGCGCGATGGGTTCGCCAAAGCGGTGGAGCTCGGCGTGAGATGCGGCTTCGGCACCGACTCCGGCATCTATCCCCACGGATGGAACGCGAAGCAGCTCGCGTACATGGTCCGATTCGGGATGACGCCGATGCAGGCGATCCGGTCCGCGACGATCGTGGCCGCCGAGTGCATGGACTGGTCCGACCGCGTGGGCTCGATCGCGCCCGGGAAGTTCGCGGACCTCGTCGCGGTGGCCGGCGACGGCCTCGCCGACATCGGCGCGTTCGAAGACGTCGCCCTCGTGATCAAAGGCGGCGAGATCGTCAAGGACACCCGGGCCGACGACGAGAGGTAGGAACGGCCCGCGACCCTCAGGTCGCCGCGTTCGCCGGGGCGTCCTCGTCGGCGGTCGCGATCGCGGCCGCCGACGCCCGCACCGATGTGGTCCCGATCGCGCTGCGCAGCAGCGTCGCGAATTGCTCGATCCGCACGTCGGTTCGGTTCGGCACTCCGCGGCGATGGAACAGTCCCGGATCGAGCTCCTCGGTGACGAGGGCGTCCTGGAACCGTTCGGCGAGCCAGTCGAGCATCGACACGACCATGTCGAGATCGACGTCGCGGCGCACCTCCTCGCGTCCGATCCCGTACTCGACGAAGTCGAGCGTTCCGTACGGATCCTCCGACACGAGGAACCGGTTGATCTCACGTTTGAGCTGGAGGTCGGTGCCGTAATTGCCGATCAACAGCACCCGGTTGGGGACCCAGTCGTCCTGGATCAGGTGCTCGGTGCGCTTGAGCCAGTACAGCACCGTGCTGAAGAAGCCCTCCTCGAGCACCGACTCCGGAGCGTCGAGCCAGGCGGGCATCGCGAACACGGCCTTCTTGTACGCCTCGAAGAACAGACCGGACTTGCTGCCGAAGTGCTGGAAGATCGAGCCCTTCGCGATACCGAGCTCGCTCGCGATGTCCTCGACCCGCGCCCCTTGATATCCGTGCTCGGCGAAGTTGCGCATCGCGGCGTCCACGATCCGCTCGCGTTTGGCCTCCGAGCGCGCCGTCGACTTGTGTGACTTCAGGTCAGGCATCATCGCTCCGATCCATCGTTCCCGGGTCCGAACAGGAAGGGGATCGCCCTCCCCGGTCTGACTTGCGGTCAGAGTACGAGGCTCGGACGGGATCGCGCAACCTCTTCGCCCCGGGTCGGAGAACCCGGGGTCAGTCAGCCCCTCGGTCGGGCTCGGACGTCGTCAGCGGGTCGCGGCCGGGAACGCGTGACTCGCGCCTCCCGTGCGCGAGCCGGACGATCACCTCGTCGTGCAGGCGCCCGTTCGACGTCAGCACGCTGCCGCCGTGACGCAGGACGTCGCCCTCGAGCGTGCTCATCCGCCCACCCGCCTCCTTCACGACGACCTGGAGGGCGGCCCAATCCCACGTGGCGAGTGAGGGTTGCAGCATCACGTCGGCCGAGCCGCGCGCCACGAGCATGTGCCCCCAGAAGTCGCCGAACCCCCTCGCGCGACGCGCCGTGCGCACGATGTCCCCGAAGCCGGCGGCGTACTCGCCGTCGACCCAGTCCGCCGCATCGTTGAACACGACGAACGCGCGATCAATCCGGTCGGCACGCGAGGGATGGATCTGACGGTTGTTGAGCATGGCGCCCTCACCGCGAACGGCCTGGTAGCGCTCCCCGAGGGCCGGGGCGCTGACGACCCCGAGCAAGGGTTCTCCGTCGATCTCGAGGCAGATCAGGGTTGCCCAGACCTGGACGCCGTCGGCGTAGTTCTTGGTCCCGTCGATCGGGTCGAGGATCCACCGCCGGCTGCCCTCGCCGTCGAGACCGTCCTCCTCCCCGAGCACGGCGTCGGTGGGGAACCGGTCCTCGATCGCGCCTCGGAGGAGGCGCTCCACGCGCACGTCCGCCTCGGTCACCGGGGAGGAATCGGGCTTCTCCCGCACGTGGAGGTCGGTCCGGAAATACTCCATCGAGAGGGCGTCGGCCCGGTCGGCGAGCTCGAGCGCGAAGGACAGTTCGGCTTCCAGCACGCGGGGAGGCTACCAACGCGACCCCGGGTCAGCGGCCCGCCTTGAGCCCGCATACTGGGGAGTGCTTGCATAGGCGGCCGGAGGTGACCGACGGTCGCCCCGGTGGACCGACGGCAACCCGGTGCGGGCCGGCGAGCCGTCGCAGGCCGCGACGGGAGGGGACGCTCGTGGACAGGTCGCTCCGCAACAGGCGCTTCGGCGGTCGCTTCGGCGTCGTCACCGCGCTGGTGCTCGCAGCCATGGTCACCGCGCTCCCCATGGCGGCGCTCGCGCAGGAGGACGGGGCCAGCCCGGCGGGTACCTCGGCCGCCCCCGATGACGAGATCGTCTTCCGGGTCGGAACCCTGACGAACCTCGACAGCCCCAGCGTCTTCACGGCCGGTGGGTGCGGCTGTTACGAGATGCTGTTCCTGACCTACGACATGCTGTTCAACTTCGATCCGGTCACGCTCGAGCCCGGTGACCTCGGGCTCGCGACCGACTACGAGGTCCGCGACGGCGGGCGAACGTGGGAGATCACGATCCGCGACGGCGTCCGCTGGAGCGACGGAGAGCCGCTGACGGCCGCGGATCTGGCGTTCACCTATTCGTTCATCGTCGAGCAGGACATCAACCTCTACAAGGCCTACCTCGGAGCGGTGCGCGGCGTCGAGCCGCCGACGTTCGAGGCGCCCGACGACACGACCTTGATCTGGCGCGCATCCGAACCTACCCGAGCCCCGCTCACGCCGCCGTGGATCCCGATCCTGCCCGAACACATCTACGGAGACATGACGCTGGAGGAGGCGCGTTCGTTCGAGAACGTCCCCGCGGTCGGCAGCGGGCCGTTCGTTCTCACCGAGTGGGAGAGCGACCAGTTCTGGACGGTGGAGCGCAACGAGCAGTACTGGGGGACGACCCCGACGATCGACCGGGTGGAGTTCCGCGTGTACTCGAACGAAGAGGCGATGGTCACCGCGCTGAAGTCCGGCGAGATCGACATCGCCGACGGTCTGAACCCGAACCTGTGGCGGTCCCTCGAGGGGGACGAGAACATCACGATCCACGAGGGAACCGCCGGGTACTTCACGAACTTCGCCTTCAACTTCGGTGGCCAGAGTGAGAAGGCCGACCCGAATCCCGCGCTCGAGGACGCCGACGTGCGTCTGGCGATCGCGCACGCGATCGACCGACAGGTCCTCGTCGACAACGTCCTGCTGGGGACCGGGACCGTGGGCACCTCGGTGACGCTGCCCCTGTCGCCGTACCACTGGGACCCGGAGCCGGGGGAGGAGATCGGATTCGACCCCGCCGAGGCGCAGCGGCTGCTGGATACCGCCGGGTACGACGACACCGACGGTGACGGGATCCGCGAGATGCCCGACGGCGAGCCCTTCGAACTGGACACCTTCGTTCAGTCGTCGGACCCGGCCGCAGTGAAGTCGCTGCGGCTGATCGCCGGCTGGCTCGAAGACGTCGGGGTCCTCGTGAACGTGGACGTGGTCGGTGGCGGCGAGGCCGGCACGAGGTGGGGCAACGGCGACTTCGATGCCTACGTCTGGGGGTGGGGTCCCGAGCCGGATCCCGACTTCATCCTGTCGGTGTTCACCACCGACATGTGCGGGGTCTGGAGCGACGGGTGCTACTCGGATCCGGCGTTCGACCGGATGTATGAGGAGCAGCGCGTAGAGACCGACGTGGAGGCGCGTAAGCAGATGACCCTGGATATGCAGCGATACCTGTACGAGGACAACGCGGAGCTCGTCCTCTACTACTACAACCAGCTGCAGGCCTACCGGAACGATCGGTTCGAGGGGTACGTGCCCGCTCCACAGCCCGAGGGCTTCCTGGTGATGGGCTGGGGTCCGTACTCCTACATCAACCTGAAGCCGGTCGAGGGCGCGTCGACGGCATCGACCGGTTCGAGCGGCGTGTCGGGCGCGGTGTGGATCGCGGTGGTCGCCGGCGCCCTCGTGATCGCGGGGGCGGTGCTCGTGCTGCGACGCCGCGGGAACGCCGACGACCGCGAGTAGCGAGCGGGCAACGCTCCGGCGGCGCTGAGGCGGATGGGGGTCCGTCGCTACCTCGTCCGCAAGTGCCTCGGGCTGCTCGGGACGCTCGTGTTCGCGCTCGTGCTCAACTTCTTCCTGTTCCGCGTGATGCCCGGCGACCCGGTGCGGCTGCTCGCGCGCCAGCAGGAGCTCAGCCTCGAGGAGCAGCAGGAGCAGATCGAGCTCTTCGGGCTGGATGAGCCGCTCGGCCAGCAGTTCGTGACCTACGTCGGCGCGACGCTGCGCGGCGACTTCGGGATCTCGGCCCGGACCCAACGGCCCGTCTGGGACATCATCGGCGAGCGGGTCATGCCGACCCTGTTGCTCGTGGGACTGTCGACGATCTTCTCGATGGTGTTCGGCCTGTGGATCGGGATCCGCGGCGCGTGGCGGCGGGGGAGCGGCTTCGACAAGGTCACCCACATCGGTTCGCTCGCCCTGTACTCCACCCCGGAGGGTGTCCTCGCGATCGCGTTCATCCTCGTGTTCTCCGGCTGGCTCGGCTGGTTCCCGGCGGCGGGGTACTCCTCACCCGGGCTCACGGGGATGGCGTATGTGATCGACGTGCTCAATCATCTGGTGCTCCCGGTGCTCACGTTGGGGCTGGGCTACATCGGTTCCTACTCGGTCGTGATGCGCGAGTCGCTGCTTGAGACGATGGGCGAGGACTACGTCGGCACCGCTCGCGCCAAGGGACTGAACGAATCGCAGGTCCGCCGCAAGCACGCCGTTCCCAACGCGCTCCTCCCGACGATGACCCTCGTCCTGTACAGCTTCGGGTACGTGATCGGAGGAGCGGTGGTGACCGAGTACATCTTCAGCTTCCCCGGTCTCGGCAGGCTGACGGCCGAGGCGATCGGCCAGCAGGACTTCCCGCTGCTGCAGGCGTTGTTCCTGCTGCTCACGGTGTCGGTGCTCGTGTTCAACCTGATCGCCGACGTCCTCTACGGCTACCTCGACCCGCGGGTCCGGGAGGGCTGAGGGATCCGCATGCGCACGCCTGCGACCGAACCCGACGCCACCGGATCGGCTCGCGTCGACGTGTCGGGTCGGCGCCTCGCATGGCAACGACGGCGACGGTCGCTCGGCGACGTGTGGCGCGTGTTCCGCCACAGTCCGATGGGGGTGACGGGCCTCGTCACGTTGCTCGTGTTCGTGGTGATCGCGGTCGCGGCGCCCCTGCTCGCCGACCCGTCGAGCATCGATCCCACCGAGACGATCACGACGAACCCCTTGAACGCCGCACCTTCGTCGGAGTTCTGGCTCGGTACCGACGACGTCGGCCGGCCGGTCGTCTCGCTGCTGATCTGGGGAGCGCGGATCTCGCTGCTCGTGGGACTGACCGCGACGGTGGGCACGATGCTGATCGGTTCGATCGTCGGGCTCGCCGGGGGGTTCGCGGGCGGCAGGCTCGACGGGGTGCTCAACGCGTTGACGAACTGGTTCCTCGTGATCCCCTGGATCGCGCTGGCCGCGGTGATGGCGACGATCCTGGGTGCCTCGGTCGCCAACATCATCCTCGTGATCGCCGTGACGTCGTGGGCGGGCACCGCACGGCTCGTTCGCGCCCAGACCTTGACCGTCCGCGAACGCCCCTACGTCGAGCGCGCCCGTGCCCTCGGGGCGGGGAGCTGGCACCTGGTGACCCGGCACGTGTTCCCGAACGTGTTCCCTGTGATCTTCGCCAACACGATCTTGACCGTCGCGCTCGCGATCCTGTCCGAGACCACGCTGTCGCTGTTGGGGTTGGGGGACCCGCGCAGCGTCTCGTGGGGGCAGACGATCGGCGAGGCGTTCGACGCGGGCGCGCTCACGGCCGGCCAGTGGTGGTGGCTGCTCCCGCCGGGTGTGTGCGTGATGCTCGTGTGTCTCGCGTTCACGATGTGCGGCTACGCGCTCGACGAGATCGTCAACCCCAAGCTCCGACGTCGCTGAGGCCGCTAGAGCGGGTTGCTCCACGCCCGTTCGCCGGCGGCATCCTGGATCACGACGCGCGCGAACGCGACCGGCTGCTCGAACTCCAAGCGGGCCGCGGTCACGAGCCCGTCGGGGGTCGTCTCCAGTGCCCGGCCGTACCAGACGCGCGGACGCGGGGAGCCCCACACGCCCGCGCCGAGCTCATAGCTCGTGTGCAGGAGCACGGCGCGCGCCGGACTGCACCGCACCTCGACCCCTGTCTCGGTGCGAACGGCGTCGAGGATCGTCGGTCCTGTGGAGCCGTACGTGGCCCCGGTTCGGAGCGCCTCCAGCACCGCGGCGGGCGTGCGCTCGGCGGCGCGGACCCAGGTCCACGCGCGATCGAGGTCGAACCCCGGGTAGTGCGCGTCGTCGGTCCACAGCCCGAACGTCGGACCGCCTTCTTCGAGGGACTCGTCCCACAGGGCGCTCGCGTCGCCGCGATCGGCGTCGGACTGTGAGCTTGCGTTGAAGTGCTCAAGCCCCGCGAGGCCCTCCGATGCGACCACCAGGTCGTGGCGCACGCCGCTCCAGTACGGATGCGCCAGGTAGGCGACGCCCCCGTTCTCGTTCGCCCACCGGGCGCCGGTGGACATGTCCGGGAAGGAGTTGTTCGAACGCACGGCCGGGTCGTCGAGCAGCTGGTCGATCCCGTACACGAGGAGGTCGCAGTAGCGCTCGTCGCCGGGCAGATCGGCGTTCAGCTCGGCGCCGGTGATCGTGAGGACGCGGTCGGTCCCGGGATGCTTCGTGATGTGCCAGTGGTCGGTGATCGCGACCACGTCGTATCCCGCCCACTCGTAGTGGGCGATCAGTGCGTCCGGGGTGAGTTCCCCGTCGGAGTTCGTCGAGTGGCAATGCAGTTGCGCGCGCAGCCACTCGCCTTCGAGCTGGAACGGATTCGTGATCATCGAGGGCTCCCCGGGCGGCCGAGCCGAGCGTACCGGCGAGCGCAGGTCACCTCAATCACGCGGGCTCACGCGAGGCTCAACGTCAGGACCGCGATCCCGGCCACGATCGCCCCCGCGGCGACCAGACGGCGCCGGACGTCGACCTCGCCGAGCACGCGCGCGCCCAGCGCCACCGCGACCACGATGCTCAGCTCTCTGGCCGGTGCGACGAAGCTCACGGGAGCGAACGACAGAGCGGTCAGGACGAGCATGTACGCGAGGGTGGAGATGATCGCGACCCTCACGACCGCGCCGCGGTAAGCGCGGCAGACCATGCGAACCTCCGCGCGCCGCCGCGCGGCGAACGGGGTCAGCACGGCCGTGAGCATCACCACCGTCAAGGGGTACTGCACGACGGGCGGCATGCCGAGCGCCGTGACCGCGTACCGATCCGACAGCGTGTACGAGGCGATCGCGCCGCCGGTCAGCAGTCCCCACTCCGCCCCGGTGGCGAGCTCGCCGCGCCGCAACGCGTGGCCGGTTCCGGTGAGTGCGAACACCCCGCCCACCGCCAGGAGGATGCCGCCCACCGAGAGCACATCCGCCTGCTCGCCCAGGAACAGGAGTCCGGCCGTGGCCGCCAGCAACGCACCCGTCCCTCGTGCGATCGGATAGACGACCGAGAGATCGCCGTCGCGGTAGCCGCGTTGCAGCGCGAGGAAGTACACCGCGTGCAACGAGCCGGAGACCGCGACGAACGCGAGCTGCCGCCCGCCGATCGTCGGTCGCTCCACGGCGTAGGCGATCACCGCCACCGGGAGGAAGACGATCGCGCTCGTCGCCGAGACGCACCACACGAACGGCAGTCCAGACGGAACGCGCTTGGCAAGCAGGTTCCAGACGGCGTGAAGGACGGCGGAGACGGCCAGCAGGGCGAGCGCGGCCGCGATCCGACCGGGGCTCATCCGGTGCGCAGCCTCGAGAGCACCTCGTCGTGGAGCGAGTCGTTCGTCGACACCATGCTCTGTTCCTCGCCACCGGGCCTGCCGACGGCCGACAGCGCGCCGCCGTCGAGTCGGGTGCAGCGCCCGCCCGCCTCCTCGAGGATCGGTACGAGCGCCGCGTAGTCCCAGATCGACAGCGCCGGCTCCACCATCACGTCCACTGCGCCGCGCGCGACGAGGCAGTGCCCCCAGAAGTCCCCGAACGCACGCGTCCGCCTGCAGGCGCGCACGAGCTCGAGGAACGCATCTGCCAGAGGCGAGGCCAGGAGCTCGTCGAGCTCGGTCAGACACAGGAACGCCTGGTCGAGGGACGTCACGGCCTCGCGCACCCGTATCGGCTCGCCGTTGCAGTGTGCCCCCGCGCCGCGGACGGCCCAGTACCGCTCGCCGAGTGCCGCCGCCGAGGCCACACCGAGTTCGAAGCGGTCGCCGATCTGCAGACCGATCAGCGTGGCCCACACGGGGATCGCCTCGGCGAAGTTCTTCGTGCCGTCGATCGGATCAAGGATCCAGGTGCGCTCGGCCTCGCCGGTCGAGCCGCCCTGCTCCTCACCGAGGATCGCGTCGCCGGGGAACCGCGCTGCGATCACCTCGCGCACCATCGCCTCGATCGCGAGGTCGGCCTCGGTCACCGGTGTCGCGTCGGGCTTGTGGCGTACCTCGAACGTGCCGCCGTAGAAGCCGAGGGCGATCTCGCCGGCACGATCGGCCAGCTCGTGCGCGAGGGCGAGCTCCTGCTCCAGCACGGGCGCACGATACACCGGCGCCGCCCGGTCGCCCGTGCGCGGGTCGGCTAGGCTGTTCGTCCCATGCAGACGACCGTCGAGAACACCGATCCGCACAAGGTCAAGCTCACCGTCGAGATCTCGTCCGACCAGGTGGAGCAGGATCTGGACAAGGCGTACTCCCGCATCGCGCAGCAGGTGAAGATCCCCGGGTTCCGCAAGGGGAAGGTTCCGAAGCAGATCATCGATGCGCAGATCGGGCGCGACACGGTGATCGAGGACTTCGTGAACGAGTCGTTGCCTTCCTACTACCGCGAGGCGGTCCGCGAGGAGGATCTCGCGCCGATCACCGAGCCCGACATCGACCTCGCGCAGCTCGAGGACGGCAAGCCCCTGATCTTCACGGCCGAGATGGAGGTGCGTCCGCGGCTCGAGCTCGAGGACTACGAGGGGATCGAGGTCACCCGCCCGCCCGCCGAACCCACCGACGACGAGGTCGATCAGATGCTGCAGAGCGTCCGCGATCGCTTCGCTGAGCTCGAGACCGTCGAGCGGCCCGCGATCGACGGCGACTTCGTGGTCGCCGACGTGCACGCGGAGGTCGACGGCGAGGAACTGGCCGAGGGAACGCGGCCCGACTACCTCTACTCGGTCGGTTCCGGCGAGTTCGGTCCCTCGATGGACAGCGAGCTGCTCGGGAAGAAGCCGGGCGACATCATCACCTTCGACCAGGAGCTCGGGCCGGGCGCGGGGGAGCGCGCCGGGGGAACCGCCTCGTTCCGCGTGCTCGTGAAAGAGGTGAAGGGCAAGAAGCTCCCCGAGCTCGACGACGAGCTGGCCAAGACCGCGAGCGAGTTCGACACGCTCGACGAGTTCCGCGGGAGCCTGCGCGAGTCGATCGAACAGAACAAGGAACGGCAGGCGCAGGCTGTGGTGCGCGACCGCGTGCTCCAAGAGCTGATCGACCGCGTCGAGGTCGACCTTCCCGACACGTTGATCGACGAGGAGACCCAGCAGCGGGTCGACGGGGCACGCGAACGCGCCGAACGCTCCGGGATGACGCTGGACCAGGTTCTGGAGGCGCAGGGCTGGGATGAGGAGCGACTGCGCTCCGACGCCCGCGATCACGCGATCCGCGCGATCAAGGCCGACCTGATCCTCGAGTCGATCGCGCGCTCGGAAGACCTGGAGGTGTCGGCCGAGGAGCTCGGCACCGAGATCTCGATGCTCGCCGCACAGGTGGGACAAGAGCCGAAGCAGGTCGCGCAAACGTTGGAGCGCAGCGGTCAGATCGTGTCTCTGGCCAGTGATATCATCCGTTCCAAGGCGCTCGACATGCTGGTCGACAAGGCCAAGGTCGAGTCCGAGAGCGCTCCTTCCGAGGTCAACGACGGCGACGCGGCCGCCGATACCTCTAGCGACAGCGACCCTGATCGAGCATCCGAACCGAAACCGGAGGCGAATCCGTGACCGACATCCAGAACTATCTCGTCCCCGTCGTCGTCGAGCAGACCAGCCGGGGCGAGCGGTCCTTCGACATCTACTCGCGCCTGTTGAAAGAGCGCATCGTGTTCCTGGGAACGCCGATCGACGACGCCGTCGGCAACCTGATCATGGCGCAGCTGCTGCACCTCGAGTCCGAAGAGCCGGACAAGGACATCAACCTGTACATCAACTCACCGGGCGGTGACATCACCTCCTTGTTCGCGATCTACGACACGATGAAGTACATCAAGCCCGACGTCTCGACGATCGTGATGGGCCAGGCCGCGTCGGCCGCCGCCGTCGTGCTGCTCGCGGGTGCGAAGGGCAAGCGCTACGCGCTGCCGCATTCCCGCGTGCTGTTGCACCAGCCGCACGGTGGTGCGCAGGGACAGGCCGTCGACATCGAGATCCAGGCCAAGGAGATCCTCCGCTATCGTCGCCTGCTCGACGAGCTGATCGCCCAGCACACGGGCCAGGCGCTCGAGAAGGTCGGCAAGGACACCGACCGCGACTTCATCCTCACTGCCGAACAGGCCAAGGAGTACGGGGTCATCGACGAGATCATCCAGGCGCGCGGGCTCACGCCGGAGCTTGCTGCGGCGTCCGTCTAGGTCGGAGTAGACTGTAGGAATGGAGCCGCGGTTCCGGCGCGCGGCGTGGCAGAGAGGCAGATCCAGGGGGCATGGCCAAGTTCGGTGACTCCGACCTGTTGAAGTGCAGCTTCTGCGGCAAGTCGCAGAAGCAGGTCAAGAAGTTGATCGCCGGCCCCGGCGTCTACGTCTGCGACGAGTGCATCGATCTGTGCAACGAGATCATCGAGGAAGAGCTCAACGAAGGTTCCGAGCTCAAGCTCGAAGAGCTCCCGAAGCCGCACGAGATCTACTCCTTCCTCGACGACTACATCATCGGACAGGATCAGGCGAAGAAGGTCCTGTCGGTCGCGGTCTACAACCACTACAAGCGGATCCAGGTCGGTGCGAAAGACGCCGAGGTCGAGCTCCAGAAGTCCAACATCATGATCCTCGGCCCCACGGGCTGCGGGAAGACGCTTTTGGCGCAGACCCTCGCACGCATGCTCAACGTCCCCTTCGCGATCGCCGACGCGACGGCGCTCACCGAGGCCGGGTACGTGGGCGAGGATGTCGAGAACATCCTGCTGAAGCTGATCCAGGCGGCCGACTACGACGTGAAGAAGGCCGAGACGGGCATCATCTACATCGACGAGATCGACAAGATCGCCCGCAAGAGCGAGAACCCGTCGATCACGCGTGACGTCTCCGGTGAGGGCGTGCAGCAGGCTCTGCTGAAGATCCTCGAGGGCACCACCGCCTCGGTACCGCCGCAGGGCGGGCGCAAGCATCCACACCAGGAGTTCATCCAGATCGACACGACGAACGTCCTGTTCATCTGCGGCGGGGCGTTCGCCGGGCTCGACAAGATCATCGAGAGCCGTATCGGCAGCCGCGGCGTCGGGTTCGGCGCCGACGTGCGCCGCGCCGACGAGAAAGACCTGGGCGAGGTGCTCGGCAAGGTGCTGCCCGAGGACCTGTTGAAGTACGGCTTGATCCCCGAGTTCGTCGGACGCCTTCCGGTGCTCACGAACGTGGACCAGCTCGACAAGGGCGCGCTCGTGCAGATCCTCACCGAGCCGAAGAACGCGCTCGTGAAGCAGTACCACAAGTTCTTCGAGTTCGATGGCGTCGAGCTCGAGTTCACCGACGACTCGCTCGACGCGATCGCCGACCAGGCGATCCTGCGCGGCACCGGTGCACGCGGCCTCCGCGCGATCATGGAGGAGGTCCTGCTGAACGTGATGTACGACCTTCCCTCGCGTCAAGACGTCAACAAGTGTGTCGTCGACCGCGACGTCGTCCTCAGCGGCGTCAACCCCACGCTGGTTCCGGTCAAGGAGACCCGCCAGCGTCGCGAACGCACGGCCTAACCTCGCTCGATGGAGCGACTCGGCCGGTTCTGCGCCCGGCATCGGGTGCTCGTCCTCGTCCTGTGGATCCTGGTAGCCGGTGCCGTCGTCGCGGTCGTCGCGCAGGTCGGTGCGAAGACCAACGACGACCTCACGCTTCCGGGTACCGATAGCCAGCGGGCGTTCGACCTGCTCGCGGAGAACTTCTCGCCCCAGCAGAACGGCACGAGCCCGATCGTGTTCCACTCCGCCTCCGGGAAGGTGACCTCCGGCCCGAACGAGGCGGCGATCCGCGAGGCGTACCGCTCGATCCAGCCGGCGCCGCACGTCCACGAGACGACGAGTCCGTTCGCGGAGCTCGGACAGGCCCAGGTCTCCGACGACGAGCGCACCGCATATATCAACGTCCTGATGGGTGTCTACGGCTCCGACCTCACCGTGGAGCTCGCCGAGGGGGTGCTGGCCCGAGCCCAGGCGGCGGCGCGGGGCACGGGCATGCAGGTCGCCGCGGGTGGACCGATCGGCGGCACGCTGTCCTCTCCCGAGACCGGCAGCAGCGACCTGATCGGGATCGTCGCGGCGATGCTGATCCTGTCACTCGTCTTCGGCTCGCTGGTCGCGATGGGCATGCCGATCCTGACCGCTCTGTTCGGCCTGACGGTCGCGCTCGGGACGATCGGCTTGCTCGGACATCTCGTCGACGTGCCTTCGGTCGCGCCGACCTTGGCCACGATGATCGGGCTTGGCGTCGGGATCGACTACGCACTGTTCATGGTGAACCGCCATCGGATGCAGCTCACCGACGGGATCGAGCTCGTGGAGTCGGTCGCCCGCACCGACGGTCGATCGGGGACCGCGGTCGTGTTCGCGGGCGGCACCGTGGTGATCGCCCTCGTCTCCCTGCTCGTCGGTGGCATCCCGCTGATCACGCGGCTCGGGTTCGCGTCGGCGATCGCTGTGGTGACCGCGATCCTCGCGGCGATCACCCTGCTTCCGGCCCTGCTCGCGATCACCGGGCGGCACGTGTTCTCGCTGCGGATCCCCGCGTTCCTGCGCCCGAAGGACAAGCCGGAGGACGATCGCGCGTTCAGCCGCTGGGCGCACACGATCGCGCGCCACCCCGTGATCGCGGTCCTCGGTTCGGTGGCGCTCCTGGTACCGCTCGCGGTTCCGGTGTTCTCGCTGCGGCTCGGACAGGAGGACATCGCCTCGACCCCGAAGATCACGACCGAGCGCCAGGCCTACGACATGATCTCGGCCGCGTTCGGTCCGGGCTACAACGGCCCGCTGCTGATCGCGACACAGCTGGGAACCCCCGCCGAACCCAGCGAGCGGTACCGGAGCCGTAAGCACGAGGCGCTCGGCCTGCAGCGGCTGCTCGAACGGCAGCAGGTGCACGGCGAGAAGGTGCAGGCCAAGCTAGAGCGGCAGGGTGATGCTCTGCTCGAGCGCAAGGACGCGCTCGAGGCTGCGGGCGCCCGCCTCGACGTCCGCAAGCAGGCACTCGAAGCCGAAGCCGCAGTCCTCGCGGGCGAGAGGGACGAACTCGAGCGACGCGGCGCGGGCCTGCAGGCAGAGATCGCGAACCTCGAGGCTCGGGCGATCGCCCTCGCACAACAGGCGGCCGGGTACCTCGAGCGGTTGGCGGTCGTGGCCGCCCTGATCGACCGGGTCGAGGAGAAGCTCCAGCACGTTACCGACCCGGATCGACGTGCCAGGCTCGAGCGACGCCTCGCGAAGCTCCAACAGATCGCCTCCCGGCTCGAAGGGAACCTCGAGCGTCTGGAGCCGCGTGCCGAGCGGATTGCCGCGCGCGGGGTTCGTCTGTTCGAACGTGCCGAACGACTCGAGGCCGAGAAGGACCGGCTCGAGTCCCGGGCCGCGGTGCTCGAGCGGCAGGGAGCGGCCCTGGAGGCACAGGGCGAGCTGTTGCTCGAGCAAGAGGCGGAGCTCGAGCGCGACGGGAAGGCCTTCGACCGGCGCAAGGCGAAGAAGACCGCGACGCTGAAGGCGCTCCAGCGTGAAGCCACGGACGAAGAGGCGCGTGCGAAGCAGCTGAAGCGAGAGCTGACGAACGAGCTCACCGCGGCAGCCGGCGACCCGAAGGCGACCGACCCGCGGCTCGTGCGCCTGCAACACGCCTTCGAGGACACGCCGGGGGTCGAGGTCGTCTCGCCCCCGTTCCTGAACTCCGACGACGACGTCGCGATCACCAGCGTCGTGCCGACACACGCGCCGTCGGACGAGGCGACGGCGGGGCTCGTGGTCCGGATGCGCGGACACGTGATCCCGGACGCGATCTCGGGAACGGACGTGCAGGCATCCGTCGGCGGGTCCACCGCCTCGAACGTCGACCTCGCGGACGAGATCTCCGCGAAGCTCCCGCTCGTGATCCTCGTGGTGATCGGGTTGAGCTTCTTCGTGCTGCTGCTCGCGTTCCACTCGTTCGCGATCCCCGTGCAGGCGGCGGTGGTGAACCTGCTCTGTGTCGCGGCCGCGTTCGGCGTGCTCACCGCCACGTTCCAGTGGGGATGGGGGACCGCCCTGATCGGGATCGACGCGCCCACCGCCCAGGTCCCGGTGGCGAGCTTCGTTCCGCTGATGATGTTCACGGTGTTGTTCGGCCTGTCGATGGATTACCAGGTGTTCCTGGTCTCGGTCGTCCAGGAGGAGCATGAGCGAGGCCTCGATACCCGCGAGGCGGTGATCCGCGGGCTCGGCCGCGCCGGACCGGTGATCGCGGCCGCGGCCGCGATCATGATCTCGGTGTTCGGCAGCTTCATCCTCAACGGCGATCCGATCGTGAAGCAGTTCGGCGTCGGGCTGGCCGTCGCGGTGTTCCTTGCGGGAACGATGATGCTCGTTCTCGCGCCCGCGTTGCTGGTGTTGATGGGCAGGGCCACCTGGTGGATGCCGCGGTGGCTCGCGTGGCTGCCGCGGATCAACTTCGAGGGGAAGCGCACGGCCCCCGAGGCCCCCGAGGCCCCCGAACCATCCCGTATATTCCGCCCATGAGCGCAGCCGTGCCGGACAAGCCGAGCGTCGACGGGCTCGAGCAGACCTGGGGTGAGCGGTGGGAGGCCGAGGGCACCTACCGCTTCGACCGGACCAAGCCCCGCGAAGAGATCTTCGCGATCGACACCCCCCCGCCGACGGTGAGCGGGTCGCTGCACGTCGGACACGTGTTCAGCTACACGCACACCGACGTGGTCGCTCGCTACCGGCGGATGTCGGGCAAGGAGGTCTTCTACCCGATGGGGTGGGACGACAACGGCCTGCCCACCGAGCGGAGGGTGCAGAACTACTTCGGCGTGTTGTGCGACCCGTCCGTCGCCTCCGATCCCGCGTTCGACGCCGCGACCTTCGAGCCCGTCACGGCGCCGAAGGGGGAGCGCCTGCAGCCCGTGTCGCTGTCGCGAGGCGACTTCATCGAGCTGTGCGATCGGCTGACCGCCGAGGACGAGCGGGCCTTCGAGGAGCTGTTCCGGCGGCTGTCGCTGTCGGTCGACTGGTCGATGACCTATACGACGATCGGGGATGCCGCCCGCCGTGCCTCGCAACGGGGCTTCCTGCGGCTGCTCGCCGAGGGCCACGCGTACACGGCCGAGGCGCCGACGATGTGGGATGTCGACTTCAAGACCGCGGTGGCCCAGGCGGAGATCGAGGACCGGGAACAGGACGGTCTCTACCACCGGATCGCGTTCGAACGCGAGGACGGCGAGGACTCGGTGGAGATCGAGACCTCCCGTCCCGAGCTGATCCCCGCATGCGTGGCGCTCGTGGTGCATCCGGGCGACGCGCGGTACGAGAAGCTCGTCGGCTCTCGGGTGTTCACGCCGCTGTTCGGCGCCGCCGTGCCGGTGCTCGCCCACGAGCTCGCCGACCCCGAGAAGGGAACGGGGGTGGCGATGATCTGCACCTTCGGAGACGTCACCGACGTGCTCTGGTGGAAGGAGCTGGGGCTCCCGGCGAAGGTCGTGATGCAGAAGGACGGCTCGATCGCCCCGCCCCGATGGGGCCGCGAGGGCTGGGACTCGCGCGACGTCGCCGCGGCGACCGCGGCACAGGAAGAGATCGCCGGGATGTATGCGAAGAAGGCCCGGCGACGGATCACCGAGATGCTCGCCGAGTCGGGGGCGCTGCTGGGCGAGCCGGAGCAGGTACGCCACGTCGTGAAGTTCTACGAGAGGGGCGACCGGCCCCTCGAGGTGATCACGAGCCGCCAGTGGTTCGTCTCGACGCTCGCGTTGCGCGACCGGCTGCTCGAGCGGGGACGCGAGCTGACCTGGCACCCGCCGCACATGCGGGGGCGCTACGAGTCCTGGGTCGAGGGGCTCAACGCGGACTGGGCCGTCAGCCGACAGCGGTTCTTCGGGGTGCCGCTGCCCGTTTGGTACCCGCTCGACGACCAGGGCATCGCCGATCACGACCGGCCGATCATGCCCGACGAGGCGCGCCTGCCGATCGATCCGCTCACCGACGTCCCGGAGGGGTTCACGGGCGGGCAGCGTGACGTCCCGGGCGGGTTCACGGGCGACCCCGACGTGATGGACACGTGGGCGACGTCCTCGCTCACACCCCAGATCGCCGCCCGCTGGGAAGACGACCCCGACCTGTTCTCCCGCCTGTTCCCGATGGATCTGCGTCCGCAGAGCCACGAGATCATCCGCACGTGGCTGTTCTACACGGTCCTGCGCGCCGAGCTCGAGCACGGGTCGCTCCCGTGGACCGACACCGCCATCTCCGGGTGGGTGCTGGATCCCGACCGCAAGAAGATGTCGAAGTCGAAGGGGAACGTCGTCACGCCGCTCGGTCTGCTGGAGCAACACGGCGCCGACGCGGTGCGCTACTGGGCCGCGAGCGCCCGCTTGGGTGTGGACACCGCCTTCGACGAGCAGCAGATGAAGGTCGGTCGCCGCCTCGCTATCAAGGCGCTCAACGTTTCGCGGTTCGTCCTGCAGATGGAGGCGGCGCCCGGTGCGGTGACCGAGTCGCTCGACCGCTCGATGCTGCGCACGCTCGCGACCGTCGCCGCCGACGCGACGGCGGCGTTCGAGAACTACGACCACGCGCGGGCGCTCGAGATCACCGAGCGGTTCTTCTGGGACTTCTGTGACGACTACGTCGAGCTCGTGAAGAGCCGCGCGTACGGAGTGAAGGGTGAGGCGGCCGCCGGCTCGGCGATCGAGGCATTGCGCACCGCGCTGTCCATCCTGCTGCGTCTGCTGGCGCCGTTCCTCCCGTACGTGACCGAGGAGGTCTGGTCATGGTGGCAGGAAGGCTCCGTGCATCGCGCCGGCTGGCCCGCTCCCGAGGAGTTCGCGGCGACCGCCGACGCCGACCCGGGGGTGTTCGCCGTGGCGGCCGATGTGCTCAGCGCCGTGCGCAAGCACAAGGCGACCGAGAAGGTCTCGCTCCGCGCTCCGGTCGAGCGGGCCCGGGTCCGCGACACGGCCGAGCGGCTGGCTCTGCTCGCTCCCGCGCTCGGCGACGTGCGGGAAGCCGGACACATCGCCGAGGTCGAGTTCGACGAAGATGGCGCGTTCGCCGTCGAGACCCAGCTCGCCTCGCAGGACGCCTGAGGAGGCGGGTCGGGTCCGCTTCGACACCGCGCTCGCCGAACTCGTGGGCCGACAGCCCGATCGGATCGTTCCGACCCTTGACCGGATCGAGGCGGTCGCGGAGCTGCTCGGAGGGCCGCAGCTCACGCACCCGTCGATCCACGTGACGGGAACCAACGGCAAGACGACGATCGCTCGCGCCGTCACCCAGCTCGCGTGCGCCCACGGGATCACGACCGGCCTGTACACCTCCCCGCATCTGCTCTCGCTCACGGAGCGATTCCAGATCTGCGATCGGGAGATTACCGTCGCGGAGTTCGGAGAGGAGTACGAACGGCTGCTCCCGGTTCTCGAGGCGGTCGATGCGCGTGATGAGCACCGGGTCACCTACTTCGAGGTGCTCACGGCACTCGCGTTCCTGTGGTTCGCCGATGCGCCCGTCGGGCTCGGCGTCTACGAGGTCGGCATGGGCGGACGCTGGGATGCGACGGTTCTCTGCTCGGGCGACGTCGCGGTGATCGGCGAGGTCGGCCTCGACCACCCGGAGCTCGGATCGACGATCGCGGAGGTCGCCGGGGAGAAGGCCGCGATCATCAAGCCCGACCGGATCGCGGTGTCGCGGGCGCAGGCGCCCGACGCGCTGCGCGTGATCGAGGAGCGGGTCCGCGAGGTGGCGGCCTCACTGCTGCTCGAGGATCGGGATTTCGGGCTCGATCGCCGCGTCCCCGCGGTCGGGGGCCAGCAGCTCACGATCCGAACCCCGCACCGGACCTACGAGGACATCTACATCCCGCTGTTCGGCGAGTACGCCGCGCGCAACGCCGCGGTGGCGATCGCGGCGTTCGAGGCGTTCCTCGACCGTGAGCTGGAGACCTCGGCGGTCGTGGAAGCCCTGGGGGCGATCACCACGCCCGGCAGGCTCGAGGTCGCGGGACGACGACCGCTCATCGTGCTCGACGGAGCGCACAACCCCGCGGGCGCCGAGGCCCTCGCGGCGGCTGTGCGCGAGGTGTTCTCGTGGCAGCGGCTGCACCTGGTGGTCGCGGTGTCGGCGAACAAGGACGTCGAGGGCATGCTGTCGGCACTCGCGCCGCTCGCGGACCGCGCCTACGCGACACGCAACGACAGCAACCGCTCGGGCGAGGCCCAGGCGCTGTTCGAAGCAATCGCGATCCGCGACGTTCCCGTTGAGCGCTTCTCGTCGGTCGCCGCTGCGCTCGACGCGGCGAGCGCCAGCGCGGGAAACGACGACCTCATCCTCGTGACCGGCTCCCTCTATACTGTCGCGGACGCGCGCCGGGCGCTCGGCCCTTGATCGTCCTCCCCGGCATCGATCGACCGCGAACCCATTGCACCGGAGAGGGACACCGATGGCCACCGAATCCACACTGCTGATCATCAAGCCGGACGGCGTTCGCCGGGGGCTCGTGGGCGAGGTCCTGCGTCGCGTCGAGTCCAAGGGACTGAGGCTCGACGAACTCAAGCTCTTCACGATAACGCGGCCGACCGCCGAGGAGCACTACGGCGAACACCGCGACAGGCCGTTCTTCGATGAGCTCGTCGACTTCATCACGTCCGGACCCGTCGTGGTCGGCAAGGTCACCGGCGAGTCGGCGATCTCGGTGTGGCGGTCGCTGATGGGATCCACGAACCCGGTCGAGGCGCCTCCGGGGACGATCCGCGGCGACTTCGCGACGTTGATCGGCGAGAACGTCGTGCACGGCAGCGACTCGCCCGAGTCGGCCGCGCGCGAGTTGAAGCTCTTCTTCGGCTGAGGCGGCCATCGTGGCGGGACTGTCCGAGGCCTTCGAGCGAACGGGCGTTGTGCTCGAGCGGCGCATGCCGCTGATGCACGCACCGGGCGCGGCCCTCGCGGTCACCGACGACGACGAGACCCTGGGCGTGGTCGTCCGCGGCTTCGCCGACGCCGCATCCTCGACGCCGGTCCGGCCCGAGACACGGTTCCAGATCGGCTCGATCAGCAAGTCGTTCGCCGCGATCGTCGCGGTGCAGGAGAACGAGGCCGGGCGCCTCGACCTCCACGAGCCGGTCAACGACCTGCTCCCGTGGCTCGAACTCCGGCAGCCGTTCGGGTCGATCTCGATGCACCACCTGCTCACGCACACGTCCGGACTCGCGATCGGCACCGAGCACACGGGGGATGCGATCGTGGCGCTGCGCCGCCGCGCCGAGGTCGACCCAGGGTTCGCCCCCGGGGAGCGGTTCTCGTACTCGAACGACGGGTACAAGATCGTGGGACTGGTCCTCGAGCACGTGACCAGCCGTTCGATCGCCGAGTTGCTGCGGGAGCGGATCCTGGACCCACTGGGGATGGCGCGCACCTCGCCGTGGATCACGTCCCGCGAGCGACTCGATCTCGCGACGGGCTACGCGCCCGTGTTCGACGACCGGCCCGCCCATCGGGAGCATCCCTTGGTGCCGGCACCGTGGGTCGATTCCACCAGCGCCGACGGCAGCATCGTGTCGAACGTGCTCGACATGGGCGCGTACGTGCGCATGCTGATCCGCCGTGGCGAGGGCCCCGGCGGCGTACGGATCCTGTCCGATGAAGGCTTCCACCGCTTGATCACTCCGTATGTGCTCGATCAGGACTCTGTGCCGTGGCACTACGCCTACGGGTTCTGGGTGGGGACCGACCCGGCCGACGGGCGACGCTACCTATGGCACTCGGGGGGCATGGTCGGGTTCACCGCCCTGCTCCGGGTCGACGTCGACGCCGGACTGGGCGCCGTGATGCTCGTGAACGGCAGCGGGAACCGGAGTGCGACCACGACCTACGCCCTGGCCGCCGTCCGCGCGGCGATCGCGGGGTCGCCGCCGCCCGCACCCGTCGACGCACCGGATCCGCTCCGGATCGAGGCGGCCGAGGCGTTCGCGGGCCGGTACACGGGCGTCGACCGCGCGATCGAGATCCGGGCCGACGGTTCGGGGTTGTTCCTGCGCGACGGGGACATCGAGGTGGCGATGGAACTCGATACCGACGCGCTGCCGACGGACGCGTTCCTGGTCCCGCACACGGAACTCGACCGCTTCTACGTCCGGTTCGAGCGGGACGCGACCGGCACAGTGGTCGCCGCGACGCACGGCCCCGATCGCTTCGTGCGCGGCGACGTACCTTCCGAGGAACCGCCACCGCCGCAGGAGTGGGCGCCGTTCCCGGGTCACTATCGCTCGATGAACCCCTGGAGCCCCGACCTGCGCGTCGTTGCGCGCGGGGGGGCGCTGTGGCTACTCGCTCCGAGCGAGCCGGACGGTGACCTCGAGCTGCGTCCCCACCCGGACGGGGACTTCGTGGTCGGTCCCGAGCCGTGGCGTACCGTCCGCATCACCTTCGACACGGTGGTCGAGGGGCGAGCATCGCGGGCGGTCTTCGACGGCGCGCCCTACGCCAGGAGCTTCCTGCCTTGAGCCTGCCGGCTCAGGCGACGTAACGGCGGATCGCGACGACGGCGTTCTGGCCGCCGAAGCCGAAGGAGTCGCTGATCGCGAGGCGGACCTCGGCCTCGCGCGCCTCGTTCGGCACGACGTCGAGATCGCAGTCGGGGTCGGGCGTCTCGTAGTGGATCGTGGGCGGGATCGTGCCGCGGGCGATCGTCAGCGCGCAGACCGCGGCCTCGACCGCTCCCGCGGCCCCGAGCATGTGGCCGGTCATCGACTTCGTAGAGGAGACGGCCACCCTGGCCGCGTGTTCCTCGCCGAGTCCGGCCTTGATCGCGTGGGTCTCGGAGGAGTCGTTCAGCGGGGTGGAGGTGCCGTGGGCGTTCACGTAGTCGACCGCGCTCGCGTCCTCGCCGGCATCGGACAGGGCGATGCGGATCGCCAGCGCGGCGCCGGTGCCTTTCGGATCGGGAGCGGTGATGTGGTAGGCATCGGCCGTCGCCCCGTAGCCGGCGACCTCGGCGTAGATCCGCGCGCCGCGCGCCACCGCCCGTTCCTCGGACTCCAGGACCATCGCCAGGGCGCCCTCCGACAGGACGAACCCGTCTCGATCGGCGTCGAAAGGGCGCGAGGCCGTCTCGGGGTCGGGGTTCTTCGTCAACGCCTGCATCTGCGCGAACGCGGAGACGGTCAGCGGAACCGTCGCCGACTCGGAGCCGCCGACGATCACGAGGTCGGCGAGGCCGTCGGAGATCAGGCGATATCCCTCGCCCACGGCGTGTGAGCCGGAGGCGCACGCGGAGACGGTGCACAGGTTGGGCCCGTTGAAGCCGCGGCGCATCGCGATGTGGCCGGCGGCACCGTTCGCCATCAACGCCGGCACCATGAACGGGCTCACCCGGCCCGGACCCTTCTCGAGCATGACCGAGTGCTGGTTGAGCAGCCACTCGATGCCACCGATCCCGGTCGCGTAGATCACACCGGCGCGATCGGCCCGGACCTCGGGCGCTCCGGCGTCCTGCCACGCGAGCTCGGCAGAGGCGAGCGCGAAGTGGACGAAGCGATCCGTGCGGCGTGCCTCTTTCTTGTCCAGCCACGCGTCGACGTCGAAGTCGGGAACCTCGCCCGCGAGCTTCACGGGCAGATCGTCGGTGGGGAAGCGCGAGATCGGCCGGATGCCGTTGCGTCCGGCGACCAGTCCCTCCCAGAAGTCGTCGACGCCGGTCCCGACCGGGGTGACCGGTCCGATCCCGGTGACGACCGCTTTGGGCTGCTCGGCCATGCGGGTGGGCTCCTCGCTGCCTGGGGGACTAGCTATCGAGCTTGTTCGCGACCAGGTCGATCGCCTGGCCGACGGTCTTGACGCTCTCCATCTCTTCCTCCGGGATCTCGATGCTCCACTCCTCTTCGAGCGCGAGCACGGCCTCGACGAGGTCGAGAGAGTCCGCGTTCAGATCCTCGGCGAAGCGAGCGTCGGGGACGACCTGCGCTTCCTCGACCGCGAGCTGCTCGGCGAGGACCTTCGTCACCCGGGCCTGGATCTCTGCCTTGTCCGCCATCTGGGTCTCTCCCTTTCGTTCCGGGGTTCGGGTCTGGTGGGTCGATGCCCCCTGCGCGAGGGGGGTGGGACTGGATGATGCTAGCGGGTCGTCAGGCCGTCAGCCCGCCGTCCACCGGCATCGCCACACCGTTGACGTACGAGGCCTCCTCCGACATCAGGAACCGGACCACCGCGGCGACCTCGTGCAGGTGGGCGGTTCGGCCGAGCGGGGTCTGTTCCAAGTAGTAGGCACGTGCCTGGTCGGTCAGGTGCGAGGTCATCTCGGTGTCGAGCAACCCGGGGCAGATCGCGTTCACGGTGATGCCCTTCGCGCCGACCTCCCTCGCGAGGGAGGTCGTCAGCCCGAGCAACGCCGTCTTCGTGGCCGCGTAGACGGTCTGACCGGCGTTGCCGTGCAAGGCGACGGCCGACGACAGGTTCACGATGCGACCCCACTTCGAGCGCAGCATCGGGCGCAGCGCCGCCCGCGTGCACAGGAACGCGCCCCGCACGTTCGTGGCCATCGTCTGATCGAACACGTCCATCGGGTACTTCAGCAACAGCCCGTCCTGGGACATGCCGGCGTTGTTCACCAGACCGGTGATCCCCCCGAGGCTCTCGCCGATCTGGCGGAAGGCCTCGGCGACCGCGGCTTCGTCGGTCACGTCGAGATGGACGGGGACGGCCTCGCCTCCGACCTCCTCGACCTCGGCGACCGCGGTCTTCGCGTCCCGCTCACTCGAGCGATAGCCGATCGCGACCTTCCAGCCGCCCTCGGCGAGTGCGACGGCGCAGGCGCGGCCGATCCCGCGTGACCCACCGGTGATCACCGCGACCTTCTCCATCAGGGTCTCCCGGGGGCCGTCCAGCGCACGAGGTTCGCGCCCCAGGCGAGGCCGCCGCCGAACGAAGTCAGCAGCACGAGACCACCCTCGGGCAGGCGGCCGGCTCGCCATGCTCGGTCGAGGGCGAGCGGGATCGAGGCGGCGGAGGTGTTGCCCACCTCCTCGACGTCGATCACCGCACGGTCGTCGTCGATGCCGAGCCGCTCGGCCACCGCGCGCATGATCCGCGCGTTCGCCTGGTGGGGGATCAGCAGGTCGACGTCGTCGGGGGAGAAGCCGTTCTTGTCGAGCACCTCGCGGCAGGCCGAGGCCATCTCGATCACCGCGCGACGGAACACCTCGCGTCCGTTCGGCATGCGGATCGTATGGTCGCGGCGCTCGACCGTCTCGATCGACGCGGGCATCGCGGTGCCGCCGGCCGGCATGTGCAGGATCTCCGCAGCGGTGCCGTCCGCGCCGAGGACCGAGCCGAGCACGCCCGGTTCGCTCGACGGGCGCAGGACGACCGCGCCCGCGCCGTCGCCGAACAGCACGCAGGTGGAACGGTCGCTGAAGTCGAGCACGCGCGAGAGCACCTCGGCGCCGATCACCAGGACGGTGTCCGCCGCGCCGGACTCGACGAACGCGACGCCGGTCGACATCGCGTAGGAGAATCCCGCGCATGCCGCGTTGACGTCGAACGCCGGAGCGGAGATGCCGAGCTTGCGCTGGGTCCACACCGCGGTCGACGGGAACGGCGTATCGGGAGACAGGGTTGCGCACACGAGGAGGTCGAGCCGTTCGGCGGGAACGCCCGCCGCCGCGAGCGCCCGAGTAGCCGCCTCGGTCGCGAGGTCGGAGGTCGTCTGGTCGTCGGCGGCGAAGTGGCGCGTGGCGATGCCGGTCCGCTCCCGGATCCACGCGTCGCTCGTGTCCACCCACTGCTCGAACTCGGTGTTCGGCACGACCCGCTCGGGCAGGTACGAACCCGTTCCTCCGATCACTGCGTACCGTCGTTGCGTCGTCACCGCCACCTCGGTTTCCGGACCCCTGCGGGACGAGAGCCGCCCCTCTTGCGTGCGAGGATAGCCGTCGAGGTGTCCGGGTGCCCGGTAGCTCCTGCCGTGCTCACGCGCGGTCCCCGGACGCCTGCGCGGCAGCAGCAGCGGCGGCGTCCGGGCTCCCCGCCGTGACCGAGAAACCGGCTGGAACCGTGCGCTTCACGAGCTTGGCGAGCACGTCGCCGGGCCCCGCCTCGACGAAGGTGTCCACCCCCGCGTTGTCGAGCGTGATCATCGATGCCTCCCACCGGACCGGGGAGACGACATGCCGGGCGAGCAGCTCGCGGAAGGCCTCGCCTTCCCGGACGGCCTCGCCGGTCACGTTCGCGATCACGGGGAACGCGGGGTCGCTGAACGAGACGGTCGTCAGCGCGGCGCGCATCCGTTCGAGGGCCGAAGCCATCAACGGCGAATGGAACGCGCCCGCGACGTTCAGTCGCACCGCGCGGACCTTGCGATCCGCGGCGACCGTCGCGGCTCGTTCGATCGCGTCGACATCGCCGGCGAGCACGACCTGCTTCGGGCCGTTCTCGTTCGCGACCGTGAGGACGCCATCCTCCCGGGCCTCGCCGGCGATCGCCGCGCCGTCGGCCGCGCCGACGCCCACCAACGCGAGCATCGTTCCCGGGCTTTCGTCGGACGCGGCCTGCATCGCGTTGCCGCGCTCCACCACGAGCCCGAGCGCCTCGGGGAAGGTGAGCGTTCCCGCAGCAACGAGTGCCGCGTACTCGCCCAGCGAGTGGCCCGCGACGGCGCTCGTGCGCAGCCCCTCGGCCTCGAGCACGCGGTAGGCGGCGACGTCGCACACGAACAGGGCCGGCTGCGCGAACGCGGTGGTCGCGAGCAGCTCGTCGTCGCGGCACTGGCCGGCGAAGTCCCGGCTCGTGAGGTCGGAGGCCTCCTGCAGGACGGCGCGGCCGGCGGCGTGTTGCTCCCAGGGATCGGCCATGCCTGCGTACTGGGACCCCTGACCGGGGAACAGCACTGCTGCGGTCACGTGTCGGATGCCTCCTTGCGTGGTCCCAACGTCGGATGGGGCGCCGGACATTCCACCACACGCAGGCGAGGTCCAGGCCCACGTGACGATCGCGACGCGCGTTCGTACCGCACCTGCGCTGGTAGGTTGCCAGCTCTAGGTGTGTCCAGTAGACATACCTGGCAGAGCCCATGGCCGGGACGGTTCAAGACCACCAGAGCTCCCACGCTCGTGCTTCCACGGGTCGTGAGGGGATATTCGGTCTGTTAGGTCGAGACATGGCTGTCGACCTGGGGACCGCGAACACGCTCGTCTACGTACGCGGACGGGGCGTGGTCCTCAACGAGCCCAGCGTCGTCGCGATCAACACGCTCACCGGCGCGATCCTGGCGGTCGGTGCCGAAGCCAAGCGCATGATCGGCCGCACCCCGAGCCACATCCAGGCGGTCCGTCCCCTGAAGGACGGCGTGATCGCCGACTTCGACGTGACCGAGAAGATGCTCCGGTACTTCATCCAACGTGTGCACAAGCGCCGCCTGTTGGCCAAGCCTCGGATCGTCGTGTGCGTTCCCTCGGGTATCACCGGCGTCGAACAGCGCGCGGTCGAAGAGGCGAGCATCGCAGCGGGCGCGCGCCGCGCGTACATCGTCGAGGAGCCGATGGCTGCCGCGATCGGCGCCGGGCTCCCGATCCACGAGCCCACCGGCAACATGGTCGTCGACATCGGCGGTGGCACGACCGAGGTCGCGATCATCTCGCTGGGCGGCATCGTCACCTCGACGTCGATCCGGATCGGCGGCGACGAGCTCGACGAGGCGATCATCCAGCACGTGAAGAAGGAGTACTCCCTCTTGCTGGGGGAGCGCACGTCGGAAGCGATCAAGCTCGCGATCGCGTCGGTCTTCCCGATGCCCGAAGAGTTGATCGCGGAGATCAAGGGCCGCGACCTCGTGTCCGGCCTCCCGAAGACCATCACCATCACCGCCGAGGAGATCCGCCGCGCGATCGAGGAGCCCGTGAACGCGATCATCGACGCGATCAAGGGCACGCTCGATCGGACCCCTCCCGAGCTCGCTGCCGACGTCATGGACAAGGGCATCGTGCTCACCGGGGGCGGCGCTCTCCTGCGTGGCCTCGACAAGCGCCTCCGTCATGAGACGGGGATGCCCGTGCACATCGCCGACACGCCGCTGCAGGCCGTCGCGCTGGGCTCGGGCAAGTGCTTGGAGGAGTTCGAGGTCCTTCAGCGCGTGCTGGTGAGCCCGAGCCGGAGGTAGGCACGGCGTGGCCGTCCGGTCCAAGCCGCGGAGCACCCGCCTGCTGGTCGTCGTCCTGATCTCCGCGTGCCTGGCGGTCATCACCGTCGACTACCGCCAGGGCGAGGACGGTCCCCTTTCCGGTCTCGGCCGCCTCGCGATCGACGTCATGGCCCCGCTCCAAGAGGGCGTCCGCGACGCCACGCGACCCGTCGGCGACTTCGTCGCAGGCATCGCGAGCGCGGGTTCGATCAAGGCCGAGCGCGACGCGCTGGAAGCGGAGCTCGAACAAGCCCACGCAGACCTGGCCTCCGCCGCGTCCCAGCAGCTGGTGCTCGAGGAGATCCAGGGTCAACAGGAGCTCGTGGATCGACTGAAGCCCGAGGCACTGCCCGCGCAGGTGTTGTCCTACGCTCCGAACAACTTCGAGTGGACGATGACGATCGACGTCGGTACGTCGGACGGCGTTCGTGAGGGGATGCCGGCGATCGCGAGCGCGGGGCTCGTGGGAACCATCAGTCGAGCAGGATCGGATAGCTCGATAGTGCGCCTCATCATCGACCAGGACTCGTTCGTCACCTCCCGCGTGATGACGGGCCAAGACGTGCAGCCCAGTGGCCTCTTGCAGGGACAGGGGGACGCACCGATGCGGTTGGATCTGATCCCGGTCGAATCGCAGTTCGATGTGGTGAGCGAGGCAAGTGGCCCGCTCGTGCAGACAGGGACGTATCGGATCGTGGACGAGCAGGGCCTTTACCCACCGGGGATCCCGATCGGCACCGTCGAACGGGTGTTCAGAGACACGGCCCGAGACGAGATGTTCGTGACGGTTCGACCTGCGGTCGACTTCGCCACGGTTGAGTTCGTCCAAGTGCTGCTCACCGAGCAGGATGGCGGGTAAGCCGTCCCGTGCGACGGGTACTGGTCCTCGCCCTCGTGGTCGTCACGGCCCTGTTGCTGCAGACGACCCTGCTCTCCGACGTGACGCTGCTCGGTGCGAAGCCGGAACTCGTCTATCTGGTGACGATCGTGTTCGCGATGCTCGAGGGACCTTCCGTAGGGGCGACGTCCGGATTCGTGGCGGGTATGTCACAGGACTTCCTCTTGAATGCCCCGAAGGGCATCACCGCGCTGACGCTGACCCTGCTGGGGTACGTCGTGGGCACGATGCGTCAGTACATCGTCTCGGGGTCGCCGATCCTGCCCACGGTCATCGTCGGCGCCGGAACGTTCGTGGGCATACTGTTCTACGGGACGGTTTCGTTCCTCCTGGGGCAGCTCGACGAGTCGTTCGGCTACGTCCTGCGGATCGCGGCGCTCTCAGGTGCCTACAACGCGATCTTGACCCCGCTCGCCTTCCCGCTGATCCGGCGGCTCGCCGAAGGCTCGGAGAAGCAGCGCGTGGGGAGGTTCTGAATTGACGGATGGTCGTGCCGCCTCCCGTCTGCGTGTGCTTGCCCTGTTCGTGGTGTTGATGTTCGCCGCGCTGACCGTGCGGCTGTGGTACCTGCAGGTGTTGGCCTCGGACGATCTCGTTCGAGACGCCCAGAACAACATCACCCGCATCGTCGAGACGGACACGATCCGCGGGAAGATCCTCACCTCGGACGGCAAGGTCATCGTCGGCAACCGAGGAAGCATCGAGATACGGGTCGAGGAGGATAAGCTCGGTGACAATCCCGAGGCAGTTGTCTCCCGCCTCACGAGGTTGCTCGAGCTGAAACCGTCGGCGATCCCCGAGGCGCTCGCCGATCTGCGCTACTACGACTACCAGCCGGTCCCCGTTGACTTCGACGCGCCCCGCAGGGCGGTGTACTACATCGCGGAGCACGCGCGACGGTTCCCCGGCGTCTCATGGGAAGAGGTCAAGGTCCGCACGTACCCGATGGGAGACCGTGCCGCGCACATCCTCGGATACACGAGTCCCGTCTACGCCGAGGACCTTGAGGCGAACAAGGGGTATGACCAGAACGATGTGATCGGCCGCGGGGGGCTCGAGCAGCAATACGAGAAATGGCTGCGCGGCGAGGAGGGATTCATCAAGTACGAGGTGAACTCCGCCGGACGACAAACGAGAACCTTGGGAGAGAAACGGTCGGTTCCCGGCAAGGATCTGATCATCAGCATCGACTCCGAGCTTCAGGCCGCAGCTGAAGAGGCGCTCGACTACGGCATGGAGCAAGCCCAGAACGTGTTCGACGAAGAGACGAACAAGAACCTCCTGGCCGACGCCGGTGCCGTGGTCGTGATGGACCCGACGACGGGGGCGATCGAGGCGACCGTCTCCCGTCCGAGCTTCGACCCTGCGGAGTTCGTAGGCGGGATATCTGAGAAGCGCTTCGAAGCCCTCGAGAGCAAGCGGCGAGGTCAGCCCATCTTCAACCGCGTCACGCAGGGTGAGTATGCGCCGGGATCGGCGTTCAAACCGTTCGTGGCCCTCTCGGCGATACGCAACGGCGTGGCCTCGCTCGGTCAGAGCTACGACTGCCCACCCACGTACTCGGTGCCGAAGGACGAAACAACCGTGTTCCACAACTGGTCCGACGTGAGCCTCGGTTTCCTCGACGTCGCGGGGTCTCTGCGCGAATCCTGCGACACGATCTACTACGACTGGGGCTATCAGTTCTACGATCGCTACTACGGAACCAAGGACGCGAAGGACCCTGCTGAACCGCTGCAACGCGACCTGCGGCAATGGGGATTCGAGAGACCAACGGGCATCGACCTGCCTACGGAAAGCGTAGGGAACCTACCCGACGACGCCTGGATCGAGGGATTGTACGAAGTCGGCGAGGCGAACTTCGACTTCAACATCCCCGGTGACTACATCCAGATGGCGATCGGGCAAGGAGGCGTCTTGGGAACGCCTCTCCAGCTGGCGACCGCGTACTCGATGTTGGCGAACGGCGGCAAGTGCGTGGTGCCCCACATCGGAACGGAGATCCGCGATCCGAACCGCGAGGACAAGCCGAAGGCGCTCCAGCCCAGGTGCAAGAACTCGCGCACACCTCTGCCGTACTCGCAGAGCGACTTGCAGTACATCCGGGACGCGCTCGTTGACGTCATCCGGGAGGGAACCGCCCAGACCGCCTTCGCGGGCTTCGGTGGGTCGATAGCGGGCAAGACCGGTACGTCGCAGCGCGAGGGAGAGCAGGACTTCTCCTGGTTCGCTGCGATGACGCCCGCCGAGCAGCCCGAACATGTCGTGGTCGTGGTTGTCGAACACGGAGGGAACGGTTCGGAAACGGCAGCACCGATCGCACGCAGGATCGTGGAGCACATCGAGGGCATCGAGAGCGACGACTTCATCATCGGGGAGGCGATCGACTGATGGATATCGTCGCGGGTTCCAGCAGGGCGGTTGCCGCAGAACGGCGGCCGATCCGCCACCTCGATCTGATGCTGCTCGTGATCGCGGGGCTCCTGTCGGCTGCCGGCATCGCGCTGATCTATTCCGCGAACCGGTCGCTCGCCGCGATCGACCTCGATCCCACCGTCAACGTGAAGAAGCAGATCGCCGGGATCGCGATCGGGGTGGTGTTGCTGCTGCTGATCGTGGCGTTCGACTACCGCTTCTTGAAGGTCTACGCCGGGCTGTTCTACGGGATCACCCTCCTCGGGTTGATCCTGGTCCAGACGCCGCTCGGAACGAACGTGAACGGGGCACAGCGCTGGTTCCAGTTCGCGGGGTTCCAGCTCTCACCCGCGGAGTTCGCGAAGCTCTCGCTGATCGGATTGCTCGCGGCGATGTTCTCCGAGATCAAGCACCGGGACATGGAGCTGTCCGACGTGATCCGCGGTGTTGCCGTCGCCGTTCCACCCATGGTGTTCGTGTTCATCCAGCCCGACATCGGAACGTCGATCGTGGTCGCTGCGATCCTGGTCGGTGTGCTCGTGGTTGCCGGGGCCAAGGCGAAGCACCTGATCGCGATCGGGCTCACCGCCGTGATCCTGGCGGTCGGTGCGTTCCAGCTCGGCGTGATCAAGGACTATCAAGTGGAACGGTTGACGGCGTTCTTCGACTCCGAGACCGACCTCGCCGGCGCGAACTACAACCGCGACCAGGCCGAGATCGCGATCGGGGCTGGAGGGCTCACCGGCCGCGGCTACCTGTCGGGAACGCAGACGAACCTCGACTTCGTCCCCGAGCAGCACACCGACTTCATCTTCACCGTTGCGGGGGAGGAGTTCGGATTCGTCGGCTCGGTCGGCTTGCTGATCCTGTTCGGGATCCTGCTGTGGCGAGCGATCCGGATCAGTTCCCTGTCGAAGGACATGTTCGGGACCTACGTGGCGGCCGGGATCGCTTCGATGTGGGTGATCCAGATGTTCGTCAACGTCGGGATGGTGATCGGGATCATGCCGATCACCGGGATCCCCCTGCCGTTCGTCTCCTACGGCGGCAGCGCGATCCTCACGAACTTCATCGCGGTCGGTTTGCTGCTGAGCATCCACATGCGCCGCTTCACGGGAAGCCCCCGTTGATCCGGGTGGTCGGATAGGCTTCGCGGCGCGGTTTCAGGCAGGGGGTCCGACGAGCCAGAGGAACGTCGATCCGTCGGGACCGGTCGACTCGAGCACCACGTCACCGTCGGCGGCCCGAGCTGCCGTGCGCGCCAGCGACAGGCCCATCCCCACCCCTTGATGGGTGCGGGCATTGAGTTCCTCGGCCTGCTCGAGGGCTCCGAAGATCCGTTCCCGGTCTTCGTCGGCGATCCCGTTGCCGCGGTCGACCACGCGGACCTCCGCCCCGCCCGGCCCCCGCTCGACGAGGATGTCGACGCGCGCCGGAGGCTGGGAGAAGCGGAGCGCGTTCTCGACGAGCTCTTCGAGGAGCCGCCGGCCGACGACCGGGTTCAGGTTCGCGCTGGGAATGCTCCTGGTCACGTGTACGTGTACACGGTCGGCATCGATCGATGCGGCGCTGTGCGCGATCTCGGGGACGTCCACGTGCTCGGTGAACGCGGCGTCCACGGCGAGTTCGAAGCGCTCGACGAGGCGGGCGAGGTCCCCGGCCCGGGACACGAGCCGGTCGAGGAGCTCCTCGCGCTGGGCGCTTGTCGCGGAGTCGGCGGCGAGGGTCTGGGCCATCCCGAGGATCACGGTGACGGGGGTGCGGAGCTCGTGACCGAGCCGCGCGACCTGTTCGTGGCGGCGCACCGATCGTTCCGTCAGCGCTCGGTGGGCCTCCTCAAGCTCGCGGGAGCGCCGGCGCTCGCGTTCGAGGGCCTCGGTCAGCTCGTCGATCACACCCGGTGTGATCTCGGGGGACAGCAGCGCCCCGCCGTGCGCGGCCTGGAGCACCGCCTGGAGGATCTCGTCCCCGTCCGAGTCCTTGAGGACGAAGCCGCTCGCGCCGGCGACCAGCATGTCGCGGACGACGTCCTGACCCTCGTTCCCGGTGAGCGCGACGATGCCGACCTCGGGAAGCAGTTCCTTCATCCGGCGGGTCGCCTCCACACCGTCCATCCGGGGCATCCGGACGTCCATCACGACCACATCGGGGGACAGGCCGGGTGCGACGTCGAGGGCCTGTTCGCCGCTGTCGGCCTCGCCGACGACCACGAGCTCGTCGGTGGCCAACAGCGCCACCAGTGACTCGCGGAAGCCTTCGTTGTCGTCGACGACCAGAACGCGGACCGGGGAAGTGCCCGGATCGCCCCGGTCGAGCCCGTGGGCAATCTGTGCCATCCGCGGAAGAGTCTCACGGTGACCGGCCAGGAGCGAGTATCCGGCAGGTGGTCGTTTCGTGCAGGCACATCCCATGACCGAGGATGGCTCTCGCGGGCTAGTCTCCGTGCCCGGCGATGCCCCTTCCCGGTCTGGTCGCGCGCGACGCATCCCACGGGGTCGCGCCGCGACTTGCTATCCTCCCTTCAGATGTGCTCGCCGCTTCCGGGGCCACCCGCTCCGTGAAAGGCGGCGAGGAACGAGGAGGCGCCTCCGCTCCGCGCTCGCGGAACCCCGGGAGATCCCCGAAGCAGGTTCGGCTGGAGCGCATCAGGATCGGGCGCCGGAGAAAGGCGTAGATCGTGCGTGACGACGCGTGCGGCGTTGCCGTGGAGGGCTCAGAGCTCTCCGGGTACGCCGCGCTGGCACCGACCTCGTCCTCCGTCCCGGAGGGCGAGACCACCGGCCGGTCGACTCCCGCGCAGATGGACCGCCCGCATCCCGCTGCGGCGCCTCCGCTGCGAAGGGAGACCTGTACATGACCGACGACACCTCGGTCGCCTCGGAGCACTCCGAGACGACCACCCCCCCTGCGGCGAACGCCCAGGGATCCTCCGACCCCGGCTCGGGGTCCGACCCCGGCTCCGGTTCGGACGAAGGCTCGTCCACCTCCGGCACGCGGTCCGGCGGACCGCGCTCCGGATCCTCGCGCCGCCGGGGCCGGCGCGGAGGACGAGGCCGCAACCGGCCCAAGAGCGTCACCGCCGACGGCGAGGGATCCTCCTCGTCGGCCTCGGAAGCACCCTCCACCGAAGCCGAGACGCCGGCGCGTGACTCGGCCGCCGCGGGCACCGGCTCGACGCGCCGACAACGGGTCAAGCAGCCTGCCCGGAAGCCGCCGAAGTCCGCGGAGGGGAACGGAGCCGCGGGCGAGGAGGGCTCGAGCGACCCCGTGAGCTCGGCGACGCGAGCCGACGGCGATCCGGACGCGGGACCGGTCACACCCTCCGGGCAGCGCCGTCGCCGCCGCCGGGGCGGCCGGGGGCGCAGCCGGAGCGGCGGTGCCACGTCGAGCACGGCCGAGCGATCGGACGGCGACGCCGACGCCGACGCCCCGAGCGACGAGCCGGAGGCGCCGAGCCTCGACGACCCGCCCGCCGCGATCGCCGCGGACGAGGAGGCGAACCGCTCGAAGAGCCGGAGCAGGCGCAGGCGACGCTCGGGATCGAAGCCCCGAACTGGTGACGGGGACGGCGCCGGCGACGGGGCCTCCGCATCGACGTCCGCAACCCCGTCGGGTTCGAGGTCGCGCGCCAAGTCCTCCTCGAAGTCGGCATCCAAGTCCGGCGCGAAGTCCGGCGCCCGATCCGGGTCCGGGGCCGAGACGAAGAAGTCGGGTTCGTCCAAGTCCGGCGCGAAGAAGAGCGCCAAGGGTGCGGGAACGGCCGGACCCACGCGCCTGCGCCGCGGGCGTGCGACGACGCGCACCCGTGCCCCGCGCCGCCGCCGGCAAGAGCTGATCATCCCGCCTCGGATCACCGACAAGCAGATGGTGATCACCGAGCACGGCGACCGCGATCAGATCGCGATCCTCGAGGACCGCGATCTCGTGCAGCACTACGTCACGCGGGCCGGAGCGAAGTCGATGGTGGGCAACGTCTACCTCGGTCGGGTGCAGAACGTACTTCCGGGGATGGAGGCCGCCTTCGTCGACGTCGGCAAGGGCCGCAACGCCGTCCTGTACGCCGGCGAGGTGAACTACTCCGCGGAGGAGCTTGACGGTGACACGCCGCCACGGATCGAGGAAGTCCTCAAGCCCGGACAGTCGGTGATCGTTCAGGTCACCAAGGACCCGATGGGTGGAAAGGGAGCGCGGCTGACCGCCCAGATCTCGATGCCCGGCCGGTTCCTCGTGATGGTGCCGCAGTCGAACGTGTTCGGGATCAGCCGGCGGATCAACGATGACGACCGCAAGCGGCTCAAGGCGATCGCGAAGGCGATCAAGCCATCCGAGCACGGTGTGATCATCCGCACGGCGGCCGAGAAGGCGACCGAGGAGCAGCTGGACGCCGACCTCCAGCGCACGATCGACGCGTGGAAGGCGATCGAGAAGCGCTCGAAGAAGGCGAAGGCACCCGATCTGCTGTACGAGGAACCCGAGCTCACGGTGCGGGTCGTGCGCGACCTGTTCACCGACGAGGAGTTCAAGGAGCTCGTCACCGACTCGGAGGCGATCTACGCGAAGGTGAACGGCTACCTCACCGACGTCGCACCCGATCTCGCCGAGAAGGTGCGGATGCACGAAGGCAAGCTGTCGGCTTTCGAGGCGTTCCACGTCACCGAGCAGATCCACAAGGCCCTCGACCGGAAGGTCTGGCTCCCCTCGGGGGGGTATCTGATCATCGAGCGCACCGAGGCGATGACGGTCGTCGACGTGAACACCGGCAAGAGCGTCGGCAAGACGAACCTCGAGGAGACGGTGGTCAACACGAACCTCGAGGCCTCCCGAGAGGTCGCCCGGCAGCTCCGCCTGCGCGACATCGGTGGGATCATCATCGTCGACTTCATCGATATGCTGCTGGAGAAGAACAAGAACCAGGTCGTCGACACGCTTCGCGAAGCGATGTCGCTCGACAAGACCCGGTCGCAGGTCTACGAGATCGGCCCGCTGGGCCTGCTCGAGATCACCCGTAAGCGTGTCTCCGGGGGGCTCGTGGAGTCCTTCTCCGAGACCTGTCCGACCTGCGAGGGTCGCGGCATCCTGATCAACTACGACGTGGACTAGGAGAGGTACGGATGGAAGCGGTCATCAAGGCAGGCGGGAAGCAGCAGCGGGTCAAGGCCGGCGACGTGATCGAGGTCGAGCTGATGAAGGGGATCGGGGACTCGGTCGAGTTCACCCCTCTGCTCGTGATCGACGACGACGGAGCGACGCACGCGGGCAAGAACGCGGCGGGCGCGACCGTCACGGCCAAGCCGATGGGCGAGAAGAAGGGCGACAAGGTCCGGGTCCTGCGGTTCCGGCCGAAGACCGGCTACAACAGCCAGATCGGTCACCGCCAGCAGTACACCCTGCTGGAGATCGTCGAGGTCAAGCTCGGAGCCGCCGCGAAGAAGAAGGCCGCCCCCAAGAGCACGGCGAAGAAGGAGAGCACGGCGAAGAAGGCTCCCGCGAAGGCGCCCGCCAAGGCCGGAGAGGCCGGCGACCAGGGCTGACGGGCCCATTTTGGTAGCCTGGACGACCGATGGCACACAAGAAGGGCGGCGGCTCGACACGCAACGGACGAGACTCCGAGGCTAAGCGGCTCGGGGTCAAGGCCTTCGGGGGCCAGCAGGTTCCCGCGGGCTCGATCATCGTCCGCCAGCGAGGCACTCGGATCCACCCCGGTCAGGGTGTGGGCAAGGGTGGCGACGACACGCTCTTCGCCCTGATCACCGGCGAGGTCCGTTTCTCCTCCTCGCACGGCCGCAAGTTCGCCTCGGTCCTCGCGTCCGACTGACCGCCCCGCCGACGCGGCTCAGCCCTCGGGTATCGCCGCTCGGATCCTCGCCACCCACGCACGGATGTCGTCCTTCCGCGCGGTGTTCGAGGTTCCGAGGTAGTGCGCTCCGACCCGCCGGGCCTTCCGTTTGCTCTCGACGCCCCGTCGCGTCGTGAGCGTGAGTGGCGGGGGTTTCGTGAAGTAGAACGCGGTCCGGGTCACGCCGTGTTCGCCGTCGTCGTGTTCGACGATCACCACGGGCGACCCGACGAGCCGCCTCACCTTCCGCACGTGCGCCATCGAGATCCGGTGTCGGGAGCCGCCCTCCTCCACGAACCGGAGGTCGGCGCCCTCGATCGAGAGCTCGCCCTTGACGTCGTTCTGCACGGTCTCCCGGCCGAGCCGCACGCGCCACACGGTGACGGAGTCGATGTGTTCGGGGTCGTTCACGCTCCCATCTTGCCTGGCGGCTCGCACGCCGACCACCCTGCCCGGCACCTATCCTGACGCCATGACCTTCGTCGACGAAGCCGTTGTGGTGGCTCGCGCCGGTCGTGGAGGGGATGGTTCCGCGTCGATGCGGAGCGAGCCCTACACGCCACGCGGTGGACCGGACGGCGGCAACGGCGGCGACGGGGGCTCGGTGATCCTGGAGGTGTCCTCGCGGATACGGGATCTCGCCTGGCTGCGCGACCACCCCCACCTGGACGCGAAAGCGGGCACCGGGGGGCGCTCGCAGAAGCGGGACGGTGCGCGCGGCGGTGACCGTGTGCTCCAGGTCCCCGACGGCACGGTGGTGTCCGACGAGCAGGGCCTGCTCGCGGATCTCGTGGGCGAGGGAGCGCGGGTCGTCGTCGCACGAGGAGGACGCGGCGGCCGAGGGAACGCCGCGATCGCGAGCGCGCGCAACAAGGCGCCGACCGTTGCCGATCAGGGCGAGCCGGGGGAGGAGCGCCGCCTCGAGCTCGAGCTGCGGACGGTCGCGGACCTCGGCCTCGTCGGCCTGCCGAACGCGGGGAAGTCGACGCTGCTGGCCGCGCTCACCGCGGCCAAGCCGAAGATCGCCGACTACCCGTTCACCACCCTCACGCCGAACCTCGGCGTGGGCGGCGGGCACGACGAGCGCTTCGTCGTCGCCGACATCCCGGGACTCGTCGAGGGGGC
This sequence comes from Actinomycetota bacterium, assembly GCA_040881665.1. NCBI lineage: Bacteria > Bacillati > Actinomycetota > Actinomycetota bacterium. The sequence continues at coordinate 129,904 of JBBECT010000002.1, read as the reverse complement.
GTCCGAGGGACGGGGTCTGGGGCATCGGTTCCTCCGTCACGTCACGCGATGCCGGGCGCTCGTGCTCGTCGTCGACCTCGCCGCCGAGGATCCGCCGGCCGATCTCGCCACGGTGCGTGAGGAGCTCGCCGCGTACGATCTGGAACTCGCCGATCGCTTCTCGCTCGTCGTCGGGACGAAGGCCGACCTCGTCGACGATGCGGCGCAACGCGCCGCGGCGCTGTCCCCGGACGCGCTCGTCGTATCGGCGACCGACGGCGCCGGGGTCGAGGAGCTCGACCGGCGGCTGGGCGACCTCGCGCGCGCGACGGCCGGTGCCGCCGAGAGGCCGCAGCCCTACGTGGTGCTCCGTCCCGCCCGAGCCCGGTTCCAGGTAACGAAGGAGGGATCGCGGTACCGAGTCCGGGGCCCGCGGGTGGAACGATGGGTCGCCGAGACCGACTTCGAGGACGCTCGTGCGGTGGTCGCCCTGCAGAAGCGGTTGCAGAAGGAAGGCGTCGAACGACAGCTCGCCGTGACGGGCGCCCGGCGCGGCGACGAGGTCGTGATCGGCGCGCAGAGCTTCGAGTTCTACCCGGACGAGGCGCCGCAGGTGCCCGAGGAGGCCGACCGATGACCGACCGACGCGCGCAGCTGCTCGCCGACGAGGACGCCGCCTGGATCGAGTTCCACGACCTGATCGATCGGGTTCGTCTCGACCTTCTGGACGACCCGACCCTTCCGGAGGGGTGGACCGTGAACGACCTCGCGTTCCACGTCGGTGCCTGGCTGGCGGATGCCGGAGACGAGCTGGAACGCATCGCTGCCGGCACCTTCGTTCGCAACGACGAGACCAGCGATCGACAGAACGAGGAGTGGTTGGAGCTGTCCCGAACGCTGGACGCCGAAACCTGCCGGGCGCAGCTCGAGTCGGGTCGCATCCAGATGCTGCGGTGCTTCACCGAGCTCCCCGAGCTCACCCCGGACGCGATCGAGTGGTTCGAGGAGTCCGGGGCTCTGCACTACCGCGCCCACCTTTCGGATCTGCGCGCCTGGCTCGACGAGCACGGTCTGTAGGGGGCCGTCGTGCCCGTAGGATGTGGGGATGGGACGCAAGCTGGGGGTCATGGGTGGCACCTTCGACCCGATCCACAACGGACACCTCACGACCGCCGAGGAGGCGCTCGTGCAGTTCGGGTTGGACGAGGTCGTGTTCGTACCCACCGGCAGTCCGTGGATGAAGCAGCACGAAGTCGTCTCGCCGTCCGAACACCGCTACCTGATGACGGTGATCGCCACCGCCAGCAACCCACGGTTCTCGGTGTCGCGGATCGACGTCGACCGAGACGGCCCCACCTACACGATCGACACCCTCCTGGCGCTGGCCGACGAGCATCACGACGCCGAGCTGTACTTCGTGACGGGCGCGGATGCGATCCTCGAGATCTTCGACTGGAAGGATCCCGCCGACCTGCTCGGTCTCGCCCACTTCATCGCGGCGACGCGACCGGGCTATGACCTCACCGCGCTCGAAGCGTCGACCGCGACCCGCGAGCGGGTCAGCGTGATGAACATCCCGGCGCTCGCGATCTCCTCGACCGACGTGCGACGGCGTGTCCGCGAAGGCCGGCCGATCCGCTACCTCGTCCCCGAGGGCGTGAAGAGCTACGTCGAGAAAACGGGTCTGTACCGGAGCTGATCGACGGTGATGACGACATCTTCCTCCGGCTCCGGTCTTCCACCCGCACCCGGCACCTCGCCTATGCGCGACCTCGAGCCGCCGGGTCATCGATCGCGTCAGCGCGATCAGCAGCGGAAACTGCGCACACGGATCGGCGCGCTCGTCGTCGTGGCCTCGCTGCTGGTCGTGGCTCTCGGTGTCTGGGGCGCGCTGCGCCGCGACGACGACGGCGACACCGCGGCCGCCGGCTCCGGTCCGAGTTCTTCGACCCTGCTCGCGCTGGCGGTCCAAGGGCCACACGCCCTCGGAGCCGTCGTCGGGGCGGAGGGTCCGGATGCGCCTGCGGTGGTCGCCGTTCCGGGCGAGACGGTGTTCGTCGTTCCGGGACAGGGCGAAGCGATGATGACCGACGCTGCGTCGCTGCCGGGGGGTGCGTTCCGGATCGGTATGGCGAACCTGCTCGGTACCTGGGTCGACCACTTCGCCGTGCTCGACCGTGACACCCTCGGTGCGGTCGTCGATCGGATCGGCGGGATCGAGGTCAACCTCGGGGAGCCGTTCGAGGCTTCCACCGGCACGATCGGCCCCGGACCCGTGACGATGGACGGAGCGCAGGTGCGCGAGTATCTCGCGACCGAAGATGACACGCTCGACCTGCGATGGCAGCTGGTGCTCCAGGGGCTGTTCGCCCAGGAGATCCCCCTGCTGCCGAGCGATCTGGTGGAGAGCGACGACGAGGTCGCCGTGGCGGGCTTGCTGAACGCCTCGCGCGGCGCCGGTGTTCGATCGCTCCCCGTCGAGGAGGTCCAGACCCTGACCACGCCCGATCAACCGGCCGTCGCCGAGCTGACCGCGCAGGCCTTCGGGCGCGACGGGCCTCAGCCGATCAACGTGATCGTGACGAACGGCAGTGGACGGCCCGGTGTCGGGCAGGAGGTGGCCGGTCGCATCATCCCGGCCGGGTTCCGGGTGGTGATCTCCGACAACGCCGAACGCTTCGGTCGGGAACGGACCCAGATCGTGGCGAACGGCGACTCGGCGATCCCGATCGCGGATCGCGTGCGCGAGGCGATGGGCGTCGGCGAGGTCGTCGTGTCCCAGATCCCGTCGGGTCTCGCGGAAGTGACTATCCTCGTAGGCGAGGATCTCTCGAAGACGGAGGACGACGCATCGACCGACCCAGCGGCGTGACGGCGGAGCGAACCACGGCAGTGGACGCGCGCGAGCTGGCCCTGGCCGCCGCCCGCGCCGCCGCCGGCAAGCAGGCCGAGGACATCGTGATCCTCGACGTCGGCAGCGTCATCGCGATCACCGACTACTTCGTCCTGTGCACGGGGACGAGTCAGCGACAGGTCAAGACGATCGTCGAGGGGATCGGACAGCAGCTTCGATCCCTCGAGGAGCGCCCCGTTCGCCGCGAGGGGGAGTCCGAGGGACGCTGGGTACTGTTGGACTACGTCGCGGTGGTCGTCCACGTTTTCGCCCAGGAGGAACGCGACTTCTACGACCTCGAACGACTGTGGCGCGATGCACCCGTCGTACCGCTCGATGAGGGCGACGAAGGCGCCGACGTCGCCGGGGCTCCCTGATCGGGACTCGGTACACTGAGCCCGCCGCGGGCCCGTAGCTCAGTTGGTAGAGCACCTGGCTGGCAGCCAGGGGGTCAGGGGTTCGAATCCCCTCGGGTCCACTTCGGAAACTGCCTGCTTGCGGAACGTGTGTTCAGCCTCGACCGGGTGTGTCCGAGGTGATGCCACGCCGAACGAGACACATCCGGGACACAGTGGGTCTTCAGAGATCGAGCTTCGTCTGAATGTGGCTGTCGGCGTCGCCACCGGCCGTGCCGAACAGCTCGTCCTGCGCCGCGGACGCCCTCGCCATCGGCCCGCCTGCGTTCCACCGCCTACATGAGGATGCTCTCCTCCGCGGCGTCGCGCGAACGCGCCTCGAGCTCCCGAACGAGCTCGTCGTAGGCGTTAGCGATCGCCTGGCGATCCGCTTGCAGATCCCCGGCTCAGCCGAGTTGCGCGAGAACGAGACTTTCTCCGTATGATTCGCCCATAGTGCTCGCGGGGTCCAGGGTCAAGCTGTCTCTCGTTGCCCTTGCAGTTGCGGCGGCGACCTTCGTGGCCGTGACCGCGACGGCGGGTGGCCATCTCGAGCAGGCCGATCCGGATGAGCCGTCCTACCTCCTCAGCGTCGACTCTATTGCTAACGCAGACAGCGAGACCGGAGCGGTAGCTCTGGTCGAATACAGCGGCGCATGGAGTCACGGCGACTTTCCTGGTTATTCCGAGTGCGAAGCGACGGTCAGTGACGCGGCGGGCAACGTCGTGGGAATCCAAGGATTCGAGCTGGCGAGCTTCAGTGCATCCACGGATGGAGCGATCGACGTCGAGGTCTCGGGTACTCCGGCGTCAGCTTCGATCGCGTGTGCTCCCGCCTCCAAGCCGTCCGAGAGGGCTGGCTACGTCATCTCCAACCCCATGGTGATGGACGCTGACACCGACGATCCCTGGCTCACGTTCCGGGCCGATTGGGCGACCGACGAGCCGCCTCAGGTGCAGCGGTGCGAAGCGGTCTTCGCGACGTCCGAGGGCGCTCGGATCTACGAATTCGATGTTTCCCTGCCAGACGGGGGAGAGGCTCACGTGCTCCTTCCCCCGGGTCTGGCTGCTGACCCCGTCAAGGACGTTAGCTGCCGGGCCTACTGAGGAGGATTCGTGTGACGCAGCTGGCGAGTGCGACGCGATTCAGGCGGCCGTTGGGGGTCGCGGCGGCCCTGTCGCTGGCTGCCGCAGCCGGACTCTTCTCCGGTTCCTACGTGGTGTCGGCAAGCGCAGGCACGTGTGACATCGAGAACCGCGACCTCGGAGACGCTCCGCAGGACATCCGTGACACGGACGACGGTGAGGACGAGGACAATCGCTGGGAGTTCCACGCCGGTCGGGACTTCGCCCGATCGCCGCCTGCTCGGACGGAACCAACGTGGTCAACGGTATCGAGGGCCAGGGCGACAACGACGACGTCGGTGGCGGCTCCGGGAACGACTCCGTGTCTGGGGGCTTGAACAACGACGACATCTTCGGGGGCGACAGTGGGTCGGGGGGCGTGTCCGGCGGTGACGCCCTCAGGGGGAACGACGGCGCCGACTTGATCAAGGACCTCGAAGGCAATGATCGGGAAATCGCATCAGGTGGCGATGGCGACGACACCATCAACGTCGATGACGGTGACGGTCTCGACGATGCCTTCGGCGATCAAGGCAACGACAGCTGCAACACCGACCCGAACGACAATCGGGATTCCTGCTAAGACCTGGCGCCATCCACGGCCCCTCGATCTCGGGCCTGTCTCTCGCCCTCGCCTTAGCCTCTGCTTCCGCCTCCGCAAGTGACTCGAACATCGCGGCCCGCTCCTGCCCCCTCTGTCGCTCCGTGTCGCGTTCATCCTCTCGACCTCGGTTGTAGGCCCACGAAAGGGCACACGGCCCGGGGCCCTTGCTCGGAATGACGCGCAAGTCAGGCCAGCGAATGAAGATGCGGAAACAGGCAGCTCAGCGGCGGTTCGAATTCTTTGCGTACGGGTCGACCACCTCAGCTCAGGCGCCAGACCAGACCTTTCGGGGGTGGGTCGCACAGATCGCGTGTGTGTCGTCTGAGGACCTTCAGCCGCCGCCGGGTGCGACCGTCGTTCGCGATGTTCCTCAGCTGGTAGCGGTCCGAGGCCATCCGGTAGAACTCCTCTTCGCCCGTCGCGTGGCGCACGTAGAGCTCATCGCGGTCGGTGCGCAGAGCGCAATAGGTAGGCACCTGGCTCTCGCTCCCGAGGTGTTCCACGAGAAGCTCGTCGCGCCATCCCGCGCTGTCCCCGCTCAGCAAGGGACTGAGGTCTTGACCGTCGAGAGGCGGGGTCGCAGCGCCGGCGATCGAGGCGATCGTCGGCGCGAGATCGATCGTCGCGGCGAGCGCGTCCTGCTTCGTCCCGGTGGCGGTCAAGGGATCGTAGCGGATCAGCATCGGGATCCGGATCGATTCCTCGTACGGGACGCGCTTCGAGTGCCAGCGGTGTTCGCCCCAGTGGACCCCGTTGTCCGAGACGAACGCGATCATCGCGTTGTCGAGCCGACCCTCGTCCTTGAGCGCCTGAACGACGTCGGCGACGAGCCGATCGAGTGCGAGCAGGCTTCGAAGCTGCCGGATCCGGGCGCGATCGATCGCGCGGACCTGGTCCGCGTCGAACTTCTCCCGGTTGCGCAGCCATTTCGGCTTGTCCGATACGTCGGGCTCGTTGAACGAGGGCGGTCGCCATCGCTCCAGGTCCGAGAACGCGTTCCCGTCACCGGGAGCGGCCGTCGAGGGGCTGTGCGGCGAGGACGGAGCGACGTAGGCGAAGAGTGGTGTGTCCGCTTCCGTTCCTTCGATGAAGGCCACGGCCTCGCGGGCGACGACGGAGGGGCCGTAGTGCTGGGGCTTCGTTCCGAAGTGGACCGGCGAGCCCTGGTCGCTCGCTCGGTAGTCGTAGTAGGCGGCATCCGCGAACGTGGCGAACCAACGATCCCACCCCGGAGGGATGTAGGTGCCGCCGGTCGACGTGTACCCGTTGAGGTACTTGCCGATCAATCCCGTTCGGTACCCGGCGTCGTTCATCCACGTCGCGAGCGTCGATGTGTCGTCGAACACCTTGAACCCCCCGCGTGGCCCGCCGTTCGCGTACACGCCGTTCGTGTGGGAGTAGGTACCCGTGAGGATCCCCGCCCTGCTCGGACAGCACAGCGGGTTGGTGGTGAACGCGTTCGTGAACCGCACCCCCTGTTGACCGAGGAGGTTGCGCGTCTCCGGCATCGCGAAGAGCGTGTCCCAGCGCTGGTCGTCCGACACGATGAGCACGACATCGGGCTGGGCGGGCTCGCCCGCACGCGCGTCGTGGGGTGTCGACACCGGCAAGCCGATGAACACGGTCGCCGCAACCAGGAACGGGAGCAGCAACGCAGCCAGGGAGCGACGCAGGCGCGCGGGGGGGATTCGCATGCTCAGCGAGGGTACCGGTTGGTTCCCAGAGGGACAACGGGCATCCGATGCCTCAGGCGCGCTTCGTGGTCCGGTGCGCGGAGGGCCGTCGCGGCGCACGTTCGCGGTGCGTGACGGTACGGTGGTGTCGATGCCCTCGACGTTTCCCCTTCGAGCGAACGACGTCCGCGACGAGCCGGCGGTGTTGACGCGGCGACAGCTGCTGGTCGGAGGAGCCCTCCTCGCGGGCGGGTTGCTCCTCGGCGCGAGCGGGTGCTCCGGACGGGGCGGCCGACTGGGTTGGAACGAAACCGCCGACTGGTCGACCGCCGAGCGCATGTTCTTCCGCGGACCGTTCACGGCCGACGACCTTCGTCCCGCTCTGTCCGCCGGCCGGCGGCCGATCGTGTCCGTGAAGCTGTCGCAGCCGTGGGCCGGTGTGGCCGCGGGTGCCTCCGACGCCGACCTGGACCTGATCAACGCCGCGCTCTCGGAGATCGACGGGGTCGCGGACATCACGTTCCATCACGAGCCCGAGAACGACGAGGAGGGCCACCCGAACGTGGTTTCGCCCGCCGGAACCGCGGAGCAGTACCGGGCCGCGACCCGCCGCTTCGTCGATCGCGCGGTCGAAGGAACGGGCGCCACCTACGCCCTGTGCCTGATGGGTTCGGGCTACGAGGCGGGCGCCGAAGGAGGGCCGGAGCGGTGGGACGCGGGGGTCGAGGGCTCCTACGCCGCCGATCCCTACAACCGCTGGGGAGCCGACGGCGACACCTGGCGGTCCCTCGCCGAGTTGGTGGAGCCGATGGCCGCCTACGCCGACCGGCAGGGGACCGGCTGCGGCGTGTGGGAGACGAACGCGATGGAGGATCCTGCCGACCCCGATCGCAAGGGGCGTTGGATCCGGGAGGCGGCGGCCACGGCCACAGAGATCGAGATGGAGACGTTGGTGTTCTTCGACGGAGGGGAGTTCGCGTGGCAGCTGCTGTCGTCTCCGCAAGCGATGTCCGCCGTCGAGTCGAGCGCGCGCACCGAGTACTTCACCGCGTGATCCGCCGACCCGACGGCCGCTGCTAGGCTCGCCGGTGGCGCCACCGATCCTGTTCGTGCGCAACGACCCCAGCGACACGCTCGGCATCGCGCCCGAGGTGTACACCGCCGACGGCATCCCGTTCGAGACGGTCGAGGCGCACGCGGGTCAGCAGCTCCCTCCGCTCGAAGGGTTCGGCGGCGTGGTGATGTTCGGCGGCGAGATGAACGTCGATCATGTGAGCGGCTTCCCGTTCCTTCGTGAGGTCCGCGATCTCGCGGGACGCGCGGTCGAGCAGCAGATCCCCTTCCTCGGCATCTGTCTGGGAGGGCAGCTGCTCGCGCGGGCGCTCGGCGCTGCCGTTCCGAGGGCGCCCGAGCGCGAGATCGGGTTCGAGCCGATCGAGCCCGCCGACGACGCGGCCGGCGATCCGCTGCTGTCGGTCTACGGGCCGGGTGATCGCGTCTTCCACTGGCACGAGGACATGGTCGAGCTGCCCGACGGCGCGTTGCAGCTCGCGCGAGGGATGACGACGCCCGTCCAGGCATTCCGGGTGGGGGAGGTGGCGTGGGGGGTCCAGTTCCACTTCGAGATCGACCGCGGCGAGATCTCGCGTTGGGCCGGCGACTTCACGCCGGGTGAGCTCGCTGCGGTGTGGGGCAAGAGCCGAGAGCAGCTGGGCGCCGAGGCCGACCGGCACCTCGCCGCCCACCGAACCGCAGGAACGGAGGTGTTTCGGCGGTTCGCGCGTGTGGTCGCCGAGGGATCGCCTCGGAGCACGAGCTGAGCACGAGGGAAGTCCGGTTCGCGCTCGTGCGTGCCTCGTCCGGACTACCTAGTTCGAGGTAGATGTGGGAACCACCCGGCTGTGCGCTCAGGCCGTGTCTGCGTCGGACCGATGCAACGAGCATCGAGTCGGCAGCACAAGGGGGTTCACCCGTGGTCAGCTCTGCCCGCGAGATCGGCGCGCCGGAGGAAAGCGCGCTCGGTCTCCCGAGATCGGTCGCGCCCGATCGCCTGCTGGAGGGAACACCCGAGTGCCTGGTGCTCGCCGGTCCCGACCGGCGCATCGTTTTCGTGAATCGGCGCGCGCAGGAACTGTCGGGGTTCGCCGCCGCCGATCTGATCGGCAGCCCGATCGAGACCCTGCTGCCCGACGGCCTCGGTGCGATGGACGACAAGCCACGAGCCGCCGCCTGCCGTCGCAAGGACGGCACCGACGTGCCGGTCGAGGTCCACACCGGCAAGGTCGAGTCCGATTCGGGAGCACTCGTCGTCGTGACCTTGCGCGACATCACCGAGCTGATCGCCGGGTCGGAGGCGCAGTTCGAGGCCGAGGCCAAGTACCGCGCGCTCGTGGAACACCTCCCGGGCCTGACCTATATCGACCCGGTCGACGAGGACGAGACGAGCATCTACGTGAGCCCGCAGGTCCAGCAGCTGCTCGGCGTCACGCCCGACCAGTGGCTCGCCGATCCGTACGTGTGGCGCCACCACGTTCACCCCGACGACATCGAGACGGCGTGGGACGAGTACGTCGAGGCGTACGAGGCGAAGGAGCTCCTCGACCACGAGTACCGGATGGTGCACGAGGACGGCACGGTCAAGTGGGTTCAGGAGCAGGCCTCGATCATCCGCAACGAGTCGGGCGACCCCTGGCTGATCCAGGGCGTGATCTTCGACATCAGCGAACGCAAGGCCGCGGAGGAGCAGGTCGCTTTCCTCGCCTATCACGACAAGCTCACCGGGCTTCCGAACCGCGCGTTGTTCGAGGAGATGGTCGAGATGGCACTCGCGCGCGCGGGACGCCACGGTCTCGGCGTCGGGGTGCTGTTCCTCGACCTCGACAACTTCAAGCTCGTGAACGACTCGCTGGGCCACCACGCCGGCGACCAGCTGCTCGAGCAGCTTGCCGACCGCCTTCGGGTGTGTACGCGCGAGACCGACCTGGTCGCGCGCCAGGGGGGCGACGAGTTCCTGATGCTGCTGTCGGATCTCGAGCGCGGGACCGGTGCGATGCCGGGAACCGACGCGGCGCTGCTCGTTGCCGAGTCGGTCGCCGCCCGTGTCAAGGAGGCGCTGGAAGCACCGTTCCATCTGAACGACCAGGAGTTCTACGCCTCGGCCTCGATCGGGATCTCCCTGTTCCCACAGGACGCCAACGACGCGGAAGCGCTGCTGAAGAACTCCGACGAGGCGATGTACCAGTCGAAGCGCTCGGCGCCGGGGAACTACCTCGTGTTCCGCGAGCACGGCGAGGACTCCGCGAGCAAGCTGTCCTTGTCCACCCGGCTGCGCCGCGCCGTCGAGGAACAGCACTGGGAGCTGCACTACCAACCGATCGTCGAGTTGGACACCGGAAGGATCCAGGGGATCGAGGCGCTCGTTCGGTGGCGCGAACCGAACGGCGGACTGGTCCCTCCGGGCGAGTTCATCCCGCTTGCCGAGGAGATGGGCCTGATCGGCGCGATCGGCGACTGGGTGATCGAGGAACTGTCGCGTCAGCAGCGCACGTGGGCCGACGCCGGCATCGATCTCGAGGCGAGCTTCAACCTCTCGCCGCGCCAGCTCTGGCAGGCGAACCTGTGCGAGGAGATCCTCGGCCGACTGAACGCCTGCAACATCGATCCCCGCAACGTCGTCGTAGAGATCACCGAGTCGACGGCGATGACCGATCCGGATCGAACGCAACGGCTGCTGACCGAGCTGCACGCGTGGGGTCTGCGTCTGGCGATCGACGATTTCGGAACCGGGCACTCGTCCCTGTCCCGGCTCCGCCACCTGCCCGTGGACATCCTGAAGATCGACCGGACCTTCGTCCGCGACGTCGATTCTGACGCGGACGGCGCGAGCATGGTGACCGCGATGGTCCAGCTCGCGCACTCCCTCGGCATGACCCCCCTCGCGGAGGGCATCGAAACCGTCGAGGAGCTGTCGTTCCTCGTCGACAACGGCTGCCTGCTCGGCCAGGGCTTCTACATGGCGCGCCCGGTCGTCGCCTCCGAGCTCGAGACCCTCTGGCGCGAGAACGAGGGCCACGTCCCGGCGATCGCAGCCGATCCCACAAAGCGCTGAGGCTCAGTCGCCGAAGTACTGGGGTCCGAACCCGAGCGCGAACGCCGCCGCGGCTCCGAGTGTGCAGCTGATCCGGAGCCGCTGGGTCGGGGAAAGGGCCTCCCGGCTGATCCCGATCGCGGTGACCGCGAGCCAGGCAAAGCCTCCGAGAAGGGGGCCCGCCGGGTTGAAGAGGGGTACGAACCAGTAGACGGCGAGGGCTGCGATCGCTCCGGAGAGGGCAACCACGACCGCGATCGACGATGCGCGCGATGCATCCCGCATCCAGTACACCGTTCCCGCGATCGCGACGGCGGACGCGACGGCGCCCGCAAGTGCCGTACCGGTCCTGAACGGGGCGTTGGCGCAGAGGTAGTCCGCCCGCCCATCCGGGCACCAACTCGAGTCGTGGCGCTGCATCTGGTAGCCGGCGACGAGGCATCCCGGGATAAAGATGACCCCGGCGGCCGCGAACAGGGTCGTCGCGGTCTCAGCGCGCTCCATCCGACGTGTGCGTTCAACGGTCGTCTCCATGCGGCCGGACGGTATCGCGTCGCGGGAGCCGGATCGTGGATCGCGACGAAGTCCTGGCGGATCCGCAACGGGATCGTCGCGTTCGTGTCCGGTCGTTGGGCGTTCGGTAGCATGGCGCACATCATGACCAGGTATGACGCGTCCGAGATCGAGCCCAAGTGGATGGTGCGCTGGCGCGAAGAGCAGCTCTATCGCGCGGGCGCGAGGGGCTCCGACGCGCCCCGCTTCTACGCGCTCGACATGTTCCCCTACCCCTCGGGCGATCTACACATGGGACATGCGGAGGCGTTCTCGGGCGGGGACGCGGTGGCGCGGTACAAGGCGATGCAGGGCAACGACGTGCTCCACCCGATCGGATGGGACGCGTTCGGACTGCCCGCGGAGAACGCGGCGATCAAGCGGGGGGTCCACCCGAAGGAGTGGACCTACGCGAACATCGAACAGCAGGCCGCCAGCTTCGAGCGGATGGGCATGTCGTTCGCCTGGTCGCGCCGGCTGAACACCTGCGATCCGGAGTATTACCGCTGGACGCAGTGGCTGTTCGCCCGGTTCTTCGAACGGGGCTTGGCCTACCGCAAGACCGCTCCGGCGAACTGGTGCCCGAACGACAAGACGGTGCTCGCGAACGAGCAGGTCAAGAACGGCGCGTGCGAACGTTGCGGCGCGATCGTCGTTCGCAAGGACCTGACCCAGTGGTTCTTTCGGATCACCGACTACGCGCAGCGGCTGCTCGACGACATGGACGAACTCACCCAGTGGCCCGAGCGAGTGCTGACTATGCAGCGGAACTGGATCGGACGCTCCGAGGGTGCGACCGTCACCTTCGAGGTGGCCGAAACCGGGGAGCAGGTCGAGGTCTTCACGACCCGCCCCGACACCCTGTGGGGGGTCACGTTCTTCGTCTTCGCTCCGGAGCATCCGATGGTGGAGGCGCTCGCGAAGGCGGGCGGCGCGTGGGACGTGGTGCGCGGCCTCGTCGAGCGGGAACGGTCGGCGGTGCTCGCCGATCGTGAGCAGGCGGAGGAACGCGCCGAGAGTCGCGAGGGGATCGCGCTTGGAGTGCACGTCGTGAATCCGGTCAACGGGGAGAAGGTGCCCTGCTACGTCGCTCCGTACGTGCTGATGGAGTACGGGACCGGCGCGGTGATGGCCGTTCCCGCGCACGACCAGCGCGACTTCGGGTTCGCCCGGGAGCACAACCTTCCGGTCCGCGTGGTGATCCGACCGGAGGATGCGGATCTGGACGCCGGTGCGATGACCGAGGCCTTCGCGGCCGAGGGCGTGATGGTCGACTCGGGTCCGTTCGACGGCGAACGTTCTCCCGGGAGCATCTCCAGGGTCGCCGCGTGGCTCGACGAGGAGGGCCGTGGCAAGGCCGCCGTGACCTACCGCCTGCGCGACTGGCTGATCAGCCGGCAGCGCTACTGGGGAGCGCCGATCCCGATCGTGCACTGCCCAACGCACGGTGAGGTCGTCGTGCCCGACGACCAACTCCCCGTGCTGCTGCCCGACGACGTCGACTTCACGCCCGGCGGTGACTCACCGCTCGCCCGCCACGAGGGATTCGTGCAGACGACCTGCCCGGCGTGCGGCGGACCCGCGCGGCGCGACACCGACACGATGGACACCTTCGTCGACTCGAGCTGGTACTTCCTGCGCTATTGCTCGCCGCACGAGAGCGATCGTGTCTTCGACCCCGAGCAGGTCGCCGCCTGGATGCCCGTGGGCCAGTACACCGGCGGGGTGGAGCACGCGATCCTCCATCTGCTCTACTCACGGTTCTTCACGAAGGTGCTCCACGACATGGAGCTCGTCTCGTTCACCGAACCGTTCCCCAGCCTGATGAACCAGGGGCAGGTGATCTACGACGGCGCGTCGATGTCGAAGAGCAAGGGGAACATCGTCGAGCCGATGCCGATCGTCGAGCGCTGGGGTGCGGACACGATGCGTGTGATGATGCTGTTCGCGGGGCCGTTCGAGGACGACATCGACTGGAAGCTGATCGCTCCCGAGGGCGACCGCAAGCCCGGAGTGACCGCGTGGCTCGGCAGGGTGCACCAAGCGGTGTTCGACGCCGCCGGCAACGACGCGGCGCAGTCCGGCGAACTGACCCGCCTTCACCACCGCACGATCCAGGGCGTGACCGACGATCTGGAGCGTTTCCGGTTCAACGTCGCGATCTCGAAGCTCCAGGTGCTGTCGAACGAGCTCCGGGCGGCGCTCGATGCCGGGGCGGGGGGCCGGGACGCAGCGGAGGCGCTGACGCTGCTGCTCGCGCCGTTCGCGCCGTTCCTGGCCGAGGAGCTGTGGCGTGGAGCGCTGGGCAAGACCACCAGCGTGCACGTTGCGTCCTGGCCGGGGTTCGACTCCGGGCTCACGGTGCAGGAGCGGATCACCCTCGTCGTCCAGGTGGACGGCAAGGTGCGCGATCGCCTCGAGGTCGACGCCCGTGCCGACGCCGCCGCGATCGAGGAGCTCGCGCGCGCTTCGGAGAACGCGCGGCGAGCGCTCGACGGACGCGAGGTCGCGAAGGTGATCGTCCGCGCGCCCAAGCTCGTCAACTTCGTCACGAAGGGCTGAATCTCGGTCCTGCTGTGATGCGGGTCACGGCTCCCGCTCGGGGTGTCCACTAGGCTCGCCTGCGTTCCTCTCCCTCGATCCGTTCCGACCGTGGGGGAGGGTGCATGTCCGACCTGTCGTTGCGCGATCGCCTCGCGACGCTGTCGCGGCGCGAGTTGATCGGGATGCTCGTGCTCGTCGCCTCGCTCGTCGGCGCCGTCGCGGTCTGGTACCTCCGCTCGTTGCCCGAGCCGGTGGCCGTGCAGCAGGTCGGCGGAGCCATCGCGCCATCCTCTTCGCCGTCCGCCGTCGCACAGGGCTCCGGGTTGACCGCGCCGGGAGCATCCGCGACCCCGGCCGCCGGCGCCGGGGGGTCGCAGGCGATCTTCGTGCACGTGGCCGGCGAGGTTCGGCGACCGGGGGTGTACGAGTTCGTTCCGGGTGATCGGGTGATCGATGCGATCGACGCGGCACGCGGACCCACCGGGCGGGCGGTCCTTGACGGCCTCAACCTCGCGGCGCTGCTCACCGACGGTTCCCAGATCGTCGTTCCCGAGCGCGGCGCCACGGCTCCGGGCGGGTTGCCCGCGGCGCCCGGAGCCGGCGAGGGCGACACGATCAACGTCAACACCGCCGACGCGATCGAGCTCGAGGAGCTGTCGGGCATCGGCGAGGTACTGGCGCAGGAGATCATCGACCACCGCATCGAGAACGGCCCGTTCACGTCGATCGACGAGCTGGAGGACGTCAGTGGGATCGGACCTGCCACCCTCGAGGAGATCCGCGACCACGTGACGATCTGAGGTGGGCGTCGTGCTGCTGCCGGCGGCGGCCGGCGCGTTCACGCTTGGGCTGCTCGCGTGGCCGATCCTTGGCGGCGCCGTTCCGGAATGGGGCTGGTTGCTCCTGGGGGCGGCGGGTCTGATCGGCGCAGCGGTCGGTGCATCCGGACCGCGGTCGTTCGATGAGATCGACCTCTCAGGCAGGATCGGGGCGGAACGTCCGCGAGGGTCCGACGCGATCGCGGCGCTCGAAGCGCTTGCGCCGGGCCGCGTGACGAAGCCGGGTGTGACCGCGCTCGCCCTGGCGGGCCTGATCCTGTTCGGGGTCGGGTGGGCAGGACTCTGGGAGGCCCGGCTCGACGACGGCGTGCTCGCCGGCGCGGCTCCTTCTTCGGGGCGTCTGGAGGCCGCGCTCCGGACCGATCCCACCCTCGGACCGTACGGATGGTCGGCGCTCGCCGACGTCGGCTCGTTCGACGGCGGCGAGGGTGTCGTCGGGGTGCGCGAGCGCGCCTGGATCTCCGGCCGGGGTGATCCACCTGCGGGTGTCGTCCGTGGCGACCGGGTCGTGATCGAGGGCAGCATCGAGGTCCCCGACGATCCAGGGTTCCGCATGTCGTTGCGACGGCGTGGGATCGGCGTGCTCGTGACCGTCGACGAGCTGGAACGGATCGGGCCGTCGGCCAACACGTTCGTGCGCGCGGCACAGGGCGTGCGCGCCGCGACGTCGCGAGCGCTCCTGGCGCTGTTCCCGCCCCGCGAGGCAGGGCTTCTGATGGGGCTGGCGCTCGGTGACGGAGCGAACCTCGATCCCGCGCTCGAGCGCGACTTCGACGCGGCCGGGCTCGGTCATCTGCTCGTGGCGTCCGGCGGGAACGTCGCGATGGTCCTCGTTCCGGCACTCTGGCTCGCGAGCCTGCTCCGGTTGCCGCGGACCGTGCGGTTCGCCGGGGGAGTGGCGCTGGTCGCCGCGGTCGTGCTCGTCACGGGCGGCGAGCCATCCGTGCTCCGTGCCGGCGTGATGGCGGGGCTCGCGTTGCTCGGCGTCGCGTCGGGGCGGCCGAGAGCCACTGGTGCGCTCGTCGCGGGTGCGGTGCTGGTCCTGCTCGTGCTCGACCCCTGGCTCGTCTGGTCGGTCGGTTTCCAGCTGTCGGTCGCGGCGACGGCCGGGCTCGCTGCGCTCGCGGCGCCCCTGGCCGATCGCCTGTCGTGGCTGCCGCGCCCGGCGGCACTCGCCGTCGGAACGACCATCGCGGCCCAGCTCGGGGTCACCCCGTTGCTGCTGTTCCATTTCCGGGAGGTGCCGGGGACCACGATCCTCGCGAACCTGGCCGCGTTCCCACTCGTCGCGCCCTCGATGCTGCTCGGGCTCGGTGCGGCCGCAGCCGGGGCGGTTCTCGAACCGCTCGGACGCCTACTCGCCGGCATGGCGTTGGTCCCGGTCCGCGGTCTGGAGGTCGTCGCCGATCGCGCGGCCAAAGCGCCGGTGCCGGCGCTCGCGTCGGGAGGGGGGATCGGCGTGCTGCTCGCCGGGACGGCGCTGGTCGCCGCGATCGTGTGGCGCCTTCGGACCCAGCGCCCGTTCCCGCGCATCGTCCCGATCGCCGCCGCGGCGATCGTCCCGGTGCTCGCGTGGTGGGTCGCGCTCGGCGCGGGTCCGCCCGGAGGGCTGGAGGTTCGTGTCTTCGACGTCGGCCAGGGCGACGCCGCGCTCGTGAGCTCGCCGGGTGGGGCGCGGATCCTGATCGACGGCGGGCCGGATCCCGACGAGGTCGCCGGCGAGCTGGCCGCGCTCGGGGTCCGGCGGCTCGACCTGGTCGTCGCATCGCACCCACACGCCGATCACATCGTGGGGCTCCCCGCCGTCCTGGCGCGCTTCCCGGTGGGGACCGTCCTCGAGCCCGGGTGCCCCGACGAGTGGGGAGCGCTGCGGCCGGAGTTGTTGCGCGCGATCAGCGAGGAACGCGTTCCCCTTCAGCATCCGCGAACCGGGGCGTCCTACAGGGTTGGCGATCTCACGGTCGAGGTCCTGTCTCCCGCCGAGTGCTTCACCTCGACCGAGTCCGATCTCAACAACGACGCCCTCGTGCTGCGCATCCGCTGGGGCGACCGCACGGTGCTGTTCGCGACCGAACCGGAGGAGCCCGCACAGGAGGCGATGCTCGATGCCGGCCTCGATCTGCGGGCAGACGTGTTGAAGGTGCCGCATCACGGCGGCGGGACCTCCGTTCCCGAGTTCTTCGAGGCGGTGGCGCCGTCGATCGCGGTCGTCAGCGTGGGTGAGAACCCCTACGGGCATCCGGTCGGCTGGGTCCTCGACGAGCTCGAGGCAACGGGGGCGCAGGTGGTCCGTACCGACCAGCACGGGGATGTCGTCCTCACCCTCGGACCCGGCGGCGTCGGGCTCGCCTAGGTCGTCGGTGATCGGGCGCCCGTAGGATGGGCGGGTCGTGGCGAGCTCACCGATCGTGTTGCTGTGGGGCGAGGACCCCTTCCTCTTGCGGGATGAGGCCCTGCGGGTGCTCGGAGACGTCGAAGCTCGTGAGGTCGACGCAGCGGAATGGGAGGGCGCCGAGCTGTCGGACCTCGCGACGCCGTCGCTGTTCGGCGAGCCGCGCGCCTTGCATGTCACCGACTGCCGAAAGCTCACCAAGGAGGCCCAGACCGCGCTCACCGCGTACCTGAGCGCGCCCGATCCCGACGCGATCCTCGTGCTGAACTGCACCACCGCGGAGCGGGGCAAGCCTCCTGCTGCGTTGGTCAAGGCCGTCAAGCCGGTCGGGGCCGTGCGCGAGGTCAAGCTCGCTCGCAAGGAGCTCCCCGGATGGATCGTCGAGCGAGGCCGGCGGCACCGGACCGATGTTTCGGGGGCGGCCGCCGCCGCGCTCGTGGAGCGCCTCGGCGAGGAGCCGGCGGCGCTCGACCAGGCGGTCGTGCAGCTCGGAGCTGCCTACCCCGCTCAGACGATCACCCCCGACCTCGTCTCGACGCAATTCCGGGGGCTGGGGGAACAGCACCTGTGGGACCTGTGCGACCGTGCGTTCGGCAAGGACCTGCCCGGAGGGATCGTCGCGCTGCGGTCGCTGCTCGAGCAACGGGCCGACCCGCTGATGATCCTCGGCTACATCGCGTCGCGGGTGCGAGACCTGTTGAAGGTGCGCTCGCTCCCCGAGCGGATGCCGCTGGCCGATCTCGCGAAGGCCGCGGGTCTGCGCTTCGACTGGCAGGCGCGCCGCTACCGCGATCAGGCCTTCCGCTTCTCGATCGCCGAGCTGATCGCGATCCACGGGCGGCTCGTCGACGCCGACCGCTCGTTGAAGTCCGGGGCCGACGGCGAGATCGTCCTGGCGTCCCTCGTCGGCGAGATCGCCGGCGCGCCGGCCCTCGTCGGCGCGTGAGCGTCTACTCGGGCAGCAGCGGTCCGTTGGGCCAGGAAGCGACCTGGACGGGATCGGTTTCGAGTCGGCGTTCGGCGCGGCCGGCGGCCGCCCGTTCCAGACGTGACGCGCCGGGAACGCCGCGGCGAGCCGCGATCAGCCGGACGGTCCAGCCGTTGGTGAACTCGAGCATCACCCAGGACAGCTGCAACCTCGGTAGGTAGACGTGGGGGAGCCGCAACCGAGCCGGAACCCGGTCGATCACCTGCGAGCACGAGCCGGTGTTCGCGTAGAACCCGGTGTCGAGTTCCGACAGCTCGCAGTGGTGGGTGTGCGCCGCGACCATGCCGGCGTAGCCGTTCTCGACGAGCCTGCGGGCGGCGTCCTTGGTTCGAGCGTTCTGCGTCTTCCCGCGGAACGAGCCGACCTGGTCCTCTCCCCTGTGCCATCCCCGCCGGGCGAATGCGAGGCCGGTGAACGCGAGAACGATCAGGGCGAGCAGCTGGACGGTGTCGAGCCCGATGAAACGCGCTCGCAGGGCGTCATCCAGCCCGGAGCGAGGATCGCCGCTGAGCACGATCAGCAGACCCGTGACGATCCGCGCGAGGAACAGCAGGGCGAGCGGGATCACGATCCACCCGGCGATGCCGACCACCCGGCGGTAGAAGTAGCGCGACGACATGAAGCCCAGGAACGTCCTGGGGTTCGCGAGGCGATCGAAGCCGTCGAGCGCTCCGTGTTCGGCGAAGGTGAGCTCGGGCATCACCTCCTCGACCAGATGCATGCCGAGGGGTGACTCCCCGGGGTCGCGCGGATCCTCGAACGCGTTCGCCGGGTCGTAGGCGTGTCCATGCTCGATCCGGACCCGGCCCCCGTCCCCCTCGTCGGGAATCAGCTCGATCGCGAACGCGAACTCGCAGCCGAGCCGCTCGGAGATCGCGTCGAGCAGATCGCCGTCCCATCCGAGACGACCGTCGTGGTTCCCGATCGCATACAGCACACGCCGTTGCGGATGCCCCGCACGGAACCGTTCGACCGCCTCGGTCAGGTCCGGGTGCGCGTCGAGGGAGCCGAGGCCGTCGGGCGGCTGAACGAACCACATCTCGAGCACGTCGCCGATCAGCACGAGCGTTGCGGGACCGTCGAGCGCATCGAGCGCCTTCGCGAGCTCGGGGATCGCCCACGCCGACGCCTCGCTGCGCTTGGGGCGCAAATGGAGGTCGCTCACGCAGAACACCCGGTGTCCCTTTGGGACGCGCACTTCGAGGACGTCGCTGATCTGCTGCGAACCGGGAGCGCGCACGCGGATGTCGAGTTCGACATCGGGCACGACCGGTGAGGTGGGTGGGTCGGCGGCGGCGGTGGTGGTGGGCGCCGGGTCCGGATCGGTGTTCCTCACGTGGGGGAGCCTAGTGCCGGGGAGGGCCCGGGTCCCGCAACCGATCGAGGACAGCCCGTCAGTTCCCTGACGACAAACCACGGAGCGCTCTCGTCGATGGCGTCAACTGCCTGACCGATCGTAAGGAGGCTGACCGATCTCACCGAACAGCACTCGGCAAGGGTCGTCAGGAGCCTGACCGATCGTCAGGAGGCTGACGGGGAGGAGCCAGCCGCGCGGTTGACGGCCTTGGCCAGGCGGGACTTGCGCCGGGCGGCTGTGCGCTTGTGCAGGATGCCCTTCGAGGCCGCCTTGTCGAGCGCCTTCGAGGTGGCCAGCGCCTGATCGCGCGCGGCGTCCGCGTCGCCTTCGGCCGAGGAAAGCTGCACCTTCTTGGCCGAAGTCTTCAGAGAAGAGCGCACGGCCTTGTTCCGCTCGTTGCGCTTCTCGGTCTGCCGGTTCCGCTTGATCTGGGACTTGATGTTCGCCATGAGCGCCACAGCCTACCAGCGCCTCGTGCGCCCGTACGATAGGGCGGTGACCGAGACGTCCATGATCCGCAACTTCTGCATCATCGCGCACATCGACCACGGCAAGTCCACGCTGGCCGACCGGGTGCTCGAGCTGACCCATGCCGTCGCGGCCCGGGACATGCGCGCGCAGTACCTCGACAAGATGGATCTCGAACGCGAGCGCGGCATCACGATCAAGGCCCAGGCGGTGCGGCTCCACCACGCCGGTCACGTGCTCAACCTGATCGACACGCCCGGCCACGTGGACTTCACCTACGAGGTCTCCCGCTCGCTCGCTGCGTGCGAGGGAGCCGTCCTGCTCGTCGATGCCGCCCAGGGGATCGAGGCCCAGACCCTCGCGAACTACCATCTAGCGCGCGACGCCGGGCTCGTTATCGTTCCCGCGGTGAACAAGATCGACCTGCCGGCGGCCGATCCCGACGCCGTGAGCGAGGAGCTCGCTGATCTGCTCGGTGTCGATCCCTCCGATGTCCTGCGTGCGTCGGGCAAGACGGGAGCCGGCGTACGGGAGCTGCTCGATGCGGTGATCGAGCGGGTTCCGGCTCCCGAGGGAAACGCCGGCGGTCCGTTGCGCGCGATGATCTTCGACTCGATGTTCGATCCGTACCGTGGCGTGATCGCCTACCTGCGAGTGGTCGACGGCCACCTTCCCTCGAGCGCCGCGATCCGGCTGATGGCGGCAGCGCACGAGACCGACGCGGAAGAGGCGGGCGTGCTCTCGCCCGATCCGGCTCCCGTCCCCGTGCTCGGCCCCGGTGAGGTCGGCTACCTCGTGACCGGGCTGAAGGACGTGCACCTGGCCAAGGTGGGGGACACGGTCACCCTGGCCGGCAAGCACGGAGCCACGGAGCCGCTGCCCGGCTACCGCGAGCCGAAGCCGATGGTGTGGAGTGGACTGTTCCCCGCCGATGGCGCGGACTACGCGGACCTGCGCGAGGCGCTCGACAAGCTGAAGCTCTCCGACGCCGCGTTGCACTACGAGCCGGAGACGTCGCAGGCACTGGGGTTCGGCTTCCGCTGCGGGTTCCTCGGATTGCTCCACATGGACATCGTGAAGGAACGCCTCGAGCGCGAGTTCGATCTCGAGCTGATCGCGACGGCTCCGAACGTGGAGTTCCATCTGTTCCGGATCGGCCAAGACGGGGCTGACGAGGGTCCCGTCGTCGTCCACAACCCGAGCGAGATGCCGCCGAGCGGTGACTACGAACGCGTGGAGGAACCGGTCGTGCTCGCGACCGTGATCGTGCCGAAGGACTACCTCGGCGCGGTGATGGACCTGTGCCAGTCGCGGCGCGGGGAGATGGTGGACATGACCTACCTGTCGCCCCAGCGCGCGGAGGTCCACTATCAGCTGCCGCTCGCGGAGATCATCTTCGACTTCTTCGATCAACTGAAGTCGCGGACGAAGGGCTACGCCTCGCTCGACTACGAGCCGTGGGGCTACGTGCCCGCGAACCTCGTGCGCGTGGACATCTTGCTGCACGGCGAGCCGGTGGACGCGTTCAGCTCGGTCGTCCACAAGGACAAGGCGTACGCCTACGGCCGGCGCATGACCGAACGGCTGCGCGAACTGATCCCACGGCAGATGTTCGACGTCGCCGTCCAGGCCTCGATCGGCAGCAAGGTGATCGCGCGCGAGACGGTCAAGGCCAAGCGCAAGGACGTGCTGGCAAAGTGCTACGGCGGCGACATCACCCGCAAGCGCAAGCTGCTCGAGCAACAGAAGAAGGGAAAGGACCGCCTGCGCCGCGTCGGGAAGGTCGACGTTCCGCAGGACGCGTTCATCACCGCCCTGCGGGTCGACCAGGGCGAGCAGAAGGCACAGAAGAAGTGATCGGCGGCGCGGCGGCGGGCCCCGATGCGTTCGGTCCAGGCGATCGGGCCGAGGCGGGGATCTACGTCCACGTCCCGTTCTGCCTCACCCGATGCGGCTACTGCGACTTCAACGCCTACTCGGGCCTGGACCACCTGGGCTCGCGCTACATCGACGCGCTCCGGCGCGAGGCCGACCTGGCCTCCTCGGCCTGGGACGGGCAGGTGGTCTCGACGGTCTTCCTCGGAGGGGGAACGCCGACCACCCGTCCGCCCGAGGAGCTCGCCGGGCTCCTCGCGCATCTTGCGAGCGTGTTCGAGACGGCCGGCGATGTCGAGGTCACCGTCGAGGCCAACCCCGACACCGTGGACACCGGATCGCTGCACGCACTGCTCGACGCCGGGTTCGCGCGGGTGTCTATGGGGGCGCAGTCGTTCGACCCGTCGGTGCTCCGAGCTCTCGAGCGTCTGCACACACCTGAGGCGGCGCTGCGCGCGTTCGACGCCGCCCGCGAGGCCGGCTACGACAACGTGAACCTGGATCTGATCTACGGCGCGGACGGGGAGACGGCCGGCTCGTGGGCCGCGACGCTCGAACGCACGATCGCGCTCGGGCCGGAGCACATCAGTGCATACGCGCTCACGATCGAGCCCGCAACGCCGCTCGGGCGCAAGGTGGCGGCGGGAGAGGTGCCGGCGCCCGACCCCGACCTGCAGGCCGAGATGTTCGAGCTCGCGTGCGGGATGCTCGCGTCGGCGGGCTACGGGCACTACGAGGTGAGCAACTGGGCGCGTCCCGGGTACGAGTGCCGCCACAACCTCGGCTATTGGGAACGTCGTCCCTACCTGGGGCTCGGCGCCGGGGCACATTCCTATCGGGACCGCCGCCGCTGGTGGAACCTCCGCCCTCCGCAGGAGTACCTCGAGACCGTGGAGCGAGGAGACCTCCCCACCGGCGGAGGGGAGGGCCTGGACCCAGCCGACGACTACCTCGAAGAGGTGTTCCTGCGGATGCGCACCTTCCACGGCATCCCCTCGAGCTGGGTCGAGGCCGACCGGCTCGGACCGTTCCTCGCCAGCGGGCTGCTCGAGGAACGTGAGGGCTCCGTCGTTCCCACCGAGCGCGGCATGCTGCTGTTGAACGAGCTCGTCCTGGCGATCACCGGCGAACGCTCCGCGGGTGCTTAGCACTCCCAGCCAGAGAGTGCTAGGTATCATGCGGGCATGAGCGACCACTCCGCGCCCTCGCAGCCAGGCGCCCTCGGCGAACGCAAGCTCGCCGTGCTCCGCGCGGTGGTGGAAGAATACGTCCGGTCCGGTGAGCCCGTCGGGAGCGAGACGATCGCCGAGCGCTCGGGTCTGGGCGTGTCGTCGGCGACGATCCGCAACGAGATGGCCGCCCTCGAGGAGCTCGGCTACCTGAGCCACCCGCACCCCTCGGCGGGAAGGATCCCGACCGACGTCGGGTACCGCCGCTACGTCGACACGCTCCCCGCGGGCGGGCGGCTCCGGGACGCGCAGCGCAAGGCCGTCTCCGCGTTCTTCGACGAGACCGTGCTCGATCTCGAGGATGTGCTGCGTGGCACGACCCAGCTGCTGTCGCGCATGACCCAGTACGCGGCAGTCGCCGTCCCTCCGGGTCCCGTGGACGAGGCATTGTTGCGGGTCGAGCTGATCGACCTCGGCGGCGCGGCCCTGATGATCCTGGTCGTCGGGCAGCACGGCCGCGTCGACAAGCGGATGATTGATCGGCCCGACCGGCTCGACGCCCAAGGTGTGACCGCGGTCGAGAAGCGGCTGCGGGCGTTCTCGGGGCTGACCCTGCCCGACGCGCAGGCGCGCGCGCTGCAGCTCGCCGCCGAGAGCCCCGGGGCCGAGCGACGGGTGCTCGGAGACGTCGCGGAGGCCCTTCGGGAGATCCAGATGGGCGAGGGAGCCGAGCACGTGCTCGTCGGTGGGGTCGCGAACCTCGCCGACGACGCGGCGAAGTGGCGCGCCGACACGATCCGGCGGCTTTTCGAGGCGCTGGAGCGCGAGACCGAGATGCTGAAGCTGCTGCGCGACGTCGCCGCGGGCGATCTCGCCGTCACGATCGGCGGCGAGCATCCGACCACCGGAGGATGGGATGCCTCGCTCGTCACGGCCCCGTTCGGCACCGTCGAGAACCAGGTCGGCACGATCGGGATCGTCGGCCCGACGCGGATGGACTACCTGAGCGTGATGGCCTCGGTGCGCGCGGTCGCCAAGCGGTTGTCGGATCTGGCAGCGGAACTGGAACAGTAGTGGCGGCCGTCCGCGACCTCTACGAGCTGCTGGGCGTCGGGCGCGACGCGTCGCCGGACGACATCAAGCGCGCCTACCGCAGACTCGCACGCGAGCTGCACCCGGATGTGAACGCCACTCCGGAGGCGGAGGAACGCTTCAAGGAGGTCTCGGGCGCCTACGAGATCCTGTCCGACCCACAGCGGCGGCAGCGCTACGACGCCTACGGGTCCGAGGGTGGACCCGGGTTCCGGTTCGGAGATGTGCAGGACATCTTCGACATGTTCTTCGGGACCGGTGGCGGATCCGGTGGACGTCGCACGCAGCAGCGCACCCGGACCCAACGCGGCGAGGATCTGTTCGCGGTCGTCCAACTCACCTTCTCCGAGGCGGCGTTCGGCGCGCATCGCGACCTCGAGGTCGAGCGGGCAGTTGTCTGCGGAACCTGCGAGGGCTCGGGTGCGGAGCCGGGGACCGCGCCGACGACGTGTCAGGTCTGCGGTGGCTCGGGGCAGGTCCAGCAGGTGCGCCGGAGCATCTTCGGTGAGCTCGTGAGCGCCGGGCCGTGCGGCACGTGCGAGGGGACCGGACGACAGATCGCCTCGCCCTGCCCGACCTGCGAGGGACACGGGCGGGTCCTCGCGACCGAGACCGCCCCGATCGATGTCCCCGCGGGCGTGGCCGACGGCCTCGAGCTCCGGGTCGGATCGGGGGGCCACGCGGGCCGCGCGGGAGGGCCGCCGGGCGACCTGTACCTGTCGCTGCGGGTGGAACCGAGTCCGCTGTTCGAACGACGCGGGCAGGATCTGGTCACCCTCCTGGAGATCGACATGACCCAGGCGGCGCTGGGCGCCGAGGTCGAGGTCGATACCCTCGACGGGCGCGAGCGCGTGAAGATCGAGCCCGGAACCGAGGCCGGCACCGTCGTCCGGCTGAAGGGCCAGGGGATCCCGAACCTGCACCGCCGGGGCCGCGGAGACCTGTTCCTCAGCGTGCGGATCCGGATCCCGGACGGCAAGGACAAGGCCGAGCGCGAGCTGCTCCGCCGGCTCGCCGACCTCCGCGGCGAGCCGGCGGGCAAGGGATCGGTCGTCGACGGCCGGCTACGCCACCCGTCCGAGCCCTGATCGCTACGCGGGCGAGGTCTCCACGGAGTAGGTCATGTTCGAGGGCATCGGGTTGTTCCCTCCGGTTCGCGTCACGTTGCTGACCACGGCGACCGGGCGCGTGACGCACCCGTCGGCGTCGACCGATGTCGTCAGCGGCCCTCCGTCGGTCACGTCGTCGGTGTCGACGAGATCGAGCTCGGTTCCCGTGTCGCACACGATGCTGACTGCGAACGTTCCCTCTCCGGAGGTGTTCGTGACGTCGACGTCGTAGGTGCCGGAGCCCGGCAGACCGACCCAGTTGAGCGCGTAGTTGTCCTGAACGGTGCCGTCGTAGTCGTCACCGACCGAGCCGATCACGGTCGTGTTCGGGTTCGGCCCCGTGGTCTTCCGGTAGCCGTTCGCCTCCTGGAGGCAGTAGGGATAGACGTACCCGCCTCGGCACTTCTTCAGGAACTTCAGCGCGATCGACGCCTCGTGGTAGTCCTCGCCGAGGTCTCCGCCATGGGCGTCGAACAACGCCTGCTCCCACGCGCCGAGGTTGCTCGCGGTCTCCTTGCTCACGAGTTCCCAGAACGTGCGCATCACGAGCTGGCCGCCACCTGCCGTTCCTGTTCCGTACTGCTCCACGATCGCCCGGAACACGACCCAATAGGAGTAGGGGAACTCCGCCGGGGCATCGCCGTAGCGCGACATCGAACGATTGAAGAGCGGCCACAGGTAGTACCAGCTGTCGTTGGCGGTGTCCCAGACCTCGTCCTCCATGTACGTGGCGCCGCCCTCGGTCCAGCCGATCGTCGGGGAGTTGGAGCCGGTGAGCCCGCCGATGCCGAACTGGAGCGAGTGGTTGTACTCGTGGGCGGATGTCGCGTCGAGTGCGCCCCGAGGCCGGGAGGGGAACCCGCGGTAGTCGCTGTTGAGCACGAGACAGCTCGCGAACGCGTCCCCGTCGGGCCAGGGCGTGTGCGGGTTGTTGCCCACCGGCCCCCCGTAGGTGCCGCCGGTGGTTGCGAAGCCGTAGAGGCCCGAACCGAGATTCGCGATGTACGCGTGGTATTTCGGGCCGGCGTTGTTCCTCTGCGGTGGCTTCCACCAGCCGAACCGCTTGACCTCGAACCTGTACACCCGGTTCAAGGAGGCCTTGTAGTCACCGATGTTCAACGGGCTGCGGATCTTCGTCGGATCGAAGTGGATCTTGAAGAACTTCGTCTTCGCGATCTTCGGGAAGGGCCCGGTCCCGCCGCACTTGGAGCTGTCGCCTGCGGCCCTCTCGGTCGTCGACGTGCCGGCGAACCCGAGCGTCCGAGAGACATCGGCGGGCAGGTCGCCAGCCTCGGCGCGCCGTTGCAGCGCGAGCAGGATCATCGTGCCGTCCCACGGAACCTCGCTGCGGAACCGCGGGGGGATCGCGTCGCCGGAGAGGGCGGACGCGAGGTACCGATCGACCTCGTCCTGGGACAGGAGGCCGTCGCGGACGGCATCGGAGAGCAGATCCGGCGTGGAACCCTCGGCTGCGGATGCCTCTGCAGCGGCGGGCGTTCCCACGGTCGCGGGAGACGCACCGGCCGGGGCGGGCGCGGTCACGACCCCGACGGCGATCAGGGCGCTCGTCACGACGAGCAAGAACCGGGACTTGGGACGCATCTGCTTCTCTCCTCTCCCGTGCTGCGGGGGCAAGCGCTCGGTCATCCGGGCGGTCGCAGGCGGGGCGGGCAACGCCCCTCGCCGATGGCTACGTTATCGCCTGGCAGGGGGTTCGGGTTGAGCGACCGATGCCGACTTCTGCGAACCGGCCGGTGGTCCTCCCGGTCGCGACATCGGCCGTCGGACCTACGACTGCGAGGTCGCGACGGCGTAGGTGCGGGTCGCCGAGGTGGAGGGGTTCGGCCCGTTCTGCTTCTGGTTCGTGACCACCGCCCAGGCCGACGCGCATGCTCGCGCGTCGAAGTCCGGGATCGAGGTTGCCTGCCCGGGGCCGAGGACCTCCGAGGCGGGACGGACCGACGCCGAGGTGCCGTCGTCGCAGACGAGGCTGATCCGGAGCTGGCCACCACCGGCGGTGTTCGCCAGGCGCACCCGGTAGATCGATCCGGTCGGGATGCCCACCCAGTTCAGCCCGAAGTCGTCCTTGACGCCGCCGCGGTAGCTCTCGCCGACCTGGGTCACCTTGCCGTGCAGGGGAGGCTTGCCGGCCGCGGCCATGTACGCCCCGGCCTCCTCCAGGCAGACCGGCGGGGCATAGGCCAGTGCTCCGCACGTGCGGAGCACTCGCAACCGGATCGCAGACGCGTGGAACGCCTCCCCGAGCGAGTGGCCTTCGGCCCCGACGCCGGCGCGGAGCGCATCGAGGTTCTCGGCGTTCCGCTTGCCGATCGATTGCCAGAACCGCTGGAGCACGTCCTCGCCGCCTCCCACGACCCCGGCGCCGTACGGCTCGGTCAATGCTCGGAACACGACCCAGTACCCGTACGGGCTGTCGGCGTAGGTGCCCATGGCATCGTAGAACGAGGGCCACAGGTACTGGTGGTTGTCGTCCGCTGCGTCGACCACCTCGTCCTCGATCCACGTCGCGCCGCCCTCGACGAAGACGTCGTCGGGTCGGTCCGGGCCGATCAAGGCGCCGTAGCCGAACTGGATCGCGTGATTGAGCTCGTGAGCCGCGGTCGCGTCGAGAGCTTCGCGCGGGCGTGTCGACACGCCGAACAGGTTCGCGTTGAGCACCATGCACGAGGCGTAGGCGTCGACGTCGTCCCACGACGTGGACGGGTTGTCGCCGACGAGGCCGGCGTGGGTGCCGCTGGGTGAGACATACCCGTAGAACCCCTTCAGGCGGACGAGCCGGACGTGGTAGCGGCCTCCACCGGTTCCCGGCGGCGGTGCGGCCCATCCGAAGGAGTCGATCTCGGTCGCCCAGGCGGACTCGAGCGCGGCAACGTAGTCCTGCAGCGTGAGGCCGGCGCCGATGCGGCTCGGGTCGTAGGAGATCAGGAAGTGCGGGGTGGTGATCGTGCTCGGCAGGGGGGTCGTGGAGCTCGAGCAGCCCGGTGTGGTCTGAGCG
Source organism: Actinomycetota bacterium (assembly GCA_040881665.1). Taxonomy (NCBI): domain Bacteria; kingdom Bacillati; phylum Actinomycetota; species Actinomycetota bacterium. The sequence goes on along the minus strand of JBBECT010000002.1, from coordinate 101,747 downwards.
CGCCGGTTCCCGGCCCGGGTACCGGCTCCGATCATCTCGGCGATCCGACGCGCGATCGGTGTGGAACGGGTCGCCACGCGGTGCAGGCGCAACAGCAGGATCGTCCCCTCGGCGAGCGCGTCGCTGCGGTACTCGGGGGGGAGGCGATCGGGACGTGCGAACGCGAACGCGAGCAACAGGTTGCCGCGGGCCCGAGAGATGCGGCCGCGATCCGCTGCTCGGTCGATCAGCTGTGGCGTGGTGAGGACCGTCGGATCGTCGCGGAAGGTTTCGGCCGCTCGTGTCTCGTTGCCGCCGGAGGTCGCGGAGGCGGGCACGAGGGTCAACGTCGTGCCGATCACGAGGAACCCGGACAGCGCGAGCGGAACGACCGCACGCAACCTGCCCATCGGCTGCCTCCCTCGGGCGCGGGAAGCACCCACGCGGAACCTACTCCGAGACACGGGCCGAAGCCAGTTGGCCGAGGCGGTCATCATGGGAACGCCATGGCGCACCGAAGGAGTAGCATCGCCCCCATGGGGGAACTCGCCGTCGATTCCGAGTGTCTGTTCTGCAAGATCGCCTCCCGCGAGGTGCCGGCCGAGATCTTGCACGCCACCGAAACCGTCGTGGCGTTCCGCGACATCAACCCGAAAGCACCGACGCACATCCTGCTGATCCCCAAGGAGCACATCGCGTCGATCGCGGTCGTCGAGGAGCGTCATGGCGGGATGCTCGCCGACCTGATGCAAGCCGCGACGCACCTCGCTCGCACCGAGCGGATCGACGAGTCGGGCTGGCGCTTGCTCACGAACGTGGGGGAGGGCGCCGGGCAGTCGGTGTTCCATCTGCACTTCCACCTGCTCGGCGGGCGTCCGCTCGCGCCGCTCGGGTGATCCCCGTCCGCGAGAACACAGGGCTGGGCCGCGGCGGGCCTGCGCGGTAGAATCACCCAACGGACCCGGCGTCGCCGCGTCCGACGTCGACCAGGAGGGCGGGGGCGACCCCGGAGAGAGGCACTTGGCGAGTCGCGCCACCACGCAAGTCAGGATCCTCGTGCCCGGCAGCCAGTCGATGGTCGCCCTCCTCGGCCAGCAGGACACCTTCCTCAAGCTCGTCGAGGCCGCGTTCGCCTCCGAGATCCTCGTTCGCGGCAACGAGATAACGATCAGCGGTCCCGAGCGGGAGGCCGAGAAGGTCGGGACCCTGTTCGAGGAGCTGATCGAGTTGCTCGACAAAGGTCACGAGTTGACGCCCTCCTCGGTCGGACAGACGATCGAGTTGATCAAGGGCGAGGAGGCCAAGCCCACCGAGGTCCTCGGCGACGTGGTCCTCACCCGTCGCGGCAAGGGCATCGCGCCCAAGACTCTCGGGCAGAAGCGCTTCGTCGACGCGGTCCGGCGCAACACCGTCACGTTCGCGATCGGTCCCGCCGGAACGGGCAAGACCTACCTCGCGGTCGCGATCGCCGTGAAGGCCCTGCAGGAGCGCGAGGTCTCACGGATCATCCTCACCCGGCCCGCCGTCGAGGCCGGCGAGCGGCTCGGCTACCTGCCCGGCACGCTCTACGAGAAGATCGATCCGTACATGCGTCCGCTCTACGACGCGCTGTTCGAGTTCACCGGGGCCGACTCCCTCCCACGGTTGATGGAGCGCGGGACCGTCGAGGTGGCACCGCTGGCCTATATGCGCGGACGGACGCTCAACGATGCGTTCATCATCCTCGACGAGGCGCAGAACACGACGCCCGAGCAGATGAAGATGTTCCTCACGCGGATCGGATTCGGGGCGAAGGCCGTCGTGAACGGCGACACCACCCAGGTCGACCTGCCGGCGGGCAGCCGCTCGGGTCTGCAGGTGATCGAGGAGATCCTCACCGACATCGAGGGGATCGAGTTCTGCCATCTCGGTGCGCGCGACGTGGTGCGCCACAAGATCGTGCAGGACATCGTCGAGGCCTACCGTCGCTTCGGCGAGCGGCGGGAACGGGCAGCTCGATGAACGACGCCGGCCATCCTCCGAGTCCCGATCCGGCGACGGCCGGACCTCACATCCTGCTCGACGACCGGCAGGACCTCCCCGTCGACAGCGATGATCTGCGGGCGCTCGCGCTCGCGTGCCTCCGGGGCGAAGGGGTGCAACGGGGCGAGCTGTCGATCTCGCTCGTCGCCGACGACGAGATCGCCGAGCTCCACGAGCGATTCATGGGCGAGCCCGGACCCACCGATGTGCTCTCGTTCGGGTTCGACGACGAAGACGATCGCGCACCGGGCGGCGCTCCGCTGCTGGGTGACGTCGTGATCTCCCCGGCGACCGCCGTCCGCAACGCCGCCGAGCACGGCAACGATCCGACCGGCGAGGTCCGTCTGCTGCTCGCACACGGGGTGCTCCACCTCCTCGGCTATACCCACGACGAGGAGATCGATCGCGCAAGCATGTGGGAACGGCAGGAGGGCTACAGCGGGGTGCGGACGCCGTGATCTGGCTCTGGGCGCTCGTCGTGGCGCTGATCGTGTTCGGCACCGTGCTCGCGCTCGCCGAGTCCTCGCTCACGAGGATGACCCGCGTGCGGGCGCTGGCCCTCGTCGAGGAAGGCCGCCGCAACGCGCCGATCCTCGAGCGGATCGAGAGCGACCCACCCCGGTACCTGAACTCGATCTACCTGACCGTGATGCTCGTCCAGAACGGCTCCGCGATCCTCGTTGCGATCCTCGCTGAGGACTCCTTCGGCGGACTCGGTGTCACGATCCTGTCGCTGTTGTTCACCCTGCTCTACTTCGTGATCGTCGAGGCGATGAGCAAGACCTACGGGGTACTCCACAGCGACCGGGTGGCCCTCGCGCTGGCGCCGATCGTATGGTTCCTGGGTCGCGTGCTGGCCCTTCCCACGCGCGCATTGATCGGCATGGCCAACGTGCTGCTCCCCGGGAGGGGACTCAAGCAGGGCCCGTTCGTCTCGGAGGAAGAGATCCGCTCGATGGCCGAGGTCGGCTCCGAGGAGGGGTCGATCGAGGAGGGAGAGAAGGAGCTGATCCACTCGATCTTCGAGTTCGGCGACACGATCGTGCGCGAGGTGATGGTGCCGCGCCCCGACATCGTCGCGATCGAAGCGGACGAGACGCTCCGCGACGTGCAGGCGCTCGTCCTGCAGCACGGGTACTCGCGGATCCCCGTGTTCCGAGACGACCTCGACGAGACGATCGGCTTCGTGTTCGCCAAGGACGTGCTGAAGGCGTTGCACCAGGGCAAGGTTGACATGCCTCTGGAGGAGATCGTCCGCGAGCCACACTGGGTTCCGGAGGCCGCGAAGGCCGCCGTCCTGCTGAAGGACATGCAGAAGGAGAAGTTCCACATCGCGCTCGTCACCGACGAGTACGGCTCGGTGTCGGGCATCGTCACCCTCGAGGATCTGCTCGAGGAACTCGTCGGCGAGATCGTCGACGAGTTCGACACCGAGGAGATCGAGCTCGAGGAGGTCGCCGAGGGCTCCTACCTCGTCAGCGGCAAGATGGGTGTGGACGAGCTGAACGACCGACTCGACGTCGAGCTACCGGACGAGGAGTGGGACACGGTGGGCGGCCTCGTGATGGGCCTCATGGGCAAGATCCCCGAACAGGGAGAGCAGACGCGGCTCGACGGGCTGGACTTCCGCGCCGAGGCGATCCAGGGCCGGAGGATCTCGAAGGTGTTGATCACGCGCGTCCCGGAACCCTCGCCCGGCGACGAGGACGCTCAGTCCGCCTCCGGGAGCCGGGAAGTCGCCGCCGAGTAGGCGGTGAGCCACCGATGACGTTCCGCTCGGGGTTCGTCGCGGTGCTCGGACGACCGAACGTCGGCAAGTCGACGCTCGTGAACGCGTTCGTCGGCGAGAAGGTCGCGATCGTCTCGGACAAGCCGCAGACGACACGGAACCAGATCCGTGGGATCCGCTCCACCGACGACTCCCAGATCGTGTTCACCGACACGCCGGGGTTCCACAAGCCGAAGACGCTGCTCGGCAAGCGTCTGAACGACCTCGTCGGTGCCTCGGTCGCGGGGGTCGACACGATCGTGCAGGTGGTCGACGCGCACGCGGGGGTCGGACGCGGCGACGCGTTCGTCTACGCCAGGCAGGTCGAGTCGCACGCGGGGACCAAGGTCTGCGCCGTGAACAAGGTCGACCGTCTCGCGCACCACGAGGTGGTCCCCCAGCTCGCGGCGGCGGGAGCGCTCGGCGCGTTCGACGAGATCGTTCCCGTCTCGGCAGCGACGGGCACGGGCGTCCCCGAGCTGATCGAGGTGCTGCTCGCCTCGCTCGGCGAGGGTCCCGCGTTCTACCCGGCCGGGGAGGCCACCGATCAGCGGCTCGAGGACCGGGTCGGCGAACTGATCCGCGAACAAGCGTTGCGCAGGACCCGCGAGGAGGTGCCGCACTCGCTGGCCGTCGTCGTCGAGGATCTCGAGCGGGAGGGAGAGCTCACGCGCATCTTCGCGACGGTCGTGGTCGAGCGAGACTCCCAGAAGGGCATCGTGATCGGGAAGGGCGGCGAGATGCTGAAGCAGATCGGCACCGCCGCACGCGGCCAGATCGAACAGCTGCTCGGAACGAAGGTCTTCCTCGACCTTCGGGTCAAGGTGCTGAAGGACTGGCAACGCGATCCGAAGCACCTGCAGCGCCTCGGGCTGTAGCATCGTGGCACCGACGAGCGAACGGAGCGGGTCCATGGAACTCGAGCGGTTGATGCGACTGCCGCTGTTCGCCGAACTCGATCAGCACGACCTGTCGATCGTCGCGCACGCGTCGGGCGAGAGCGAGATCGCCGAGGGCGACCTGCTGATCGAGCAGGGAGCGCCCCCGTCGGAGATGTTCGTGATCGAATCGGGCACGGCGGAGGTGCTGCGCGACGGTGAGCGGATCGCGACGCTCGGCCCGGGGGACGTCGTCGGCGAGATGGGACCGATCAAGCTCCAGCGACGGATGGCATCGGTCCGCGCGACGACCCCTGTACTCGCCGTCACGCTCGGTTCCGACGCCCTCGCATCGATCGCCCGGGAGATGCCGGAGCTCGCCGTCGACCTGCGCGCCGAGGTCGAGCGCCGCGAACGCCTGCTCGGGTAGCCGCGGTGCGAGGCGACCGGGATCTCGAGCGGCTCGAACGGATCTTCCGTTGCCTGGATCTCACCTCGCTGTCTGACGATGACACCGAGGAGGGGATACGGACCCTCTGCGATCGAGCGCGACGGCCCGACCCCGAGGACGAACGGTTGGCTCCGGTCGCTGCGGTGTGTGTGCTGCCGCGCTTCGTCCGAGTGGCGCGTGACGCGCTCGGCGACACGGAGGTGGCGCTCGCGGCCGCTGCCGGCGGCTTCCCCTCGGGTGTCGCCTCGACCGAGGAGCGGGTCTCCCAGATCCGTCAGGCCCGCGTCGATGGGGCCGTCGAGATCGACACGGTCCTCGATCACACGATCCTGCTGACCGGGGCCGACGCCGCCGTGAGCGAGCAGCTGCACGCCTCGCGGGAGGCGGCGGGACCGGCGGTTCTGAAGGTGATCCTCGAGACCGGGGCATTGCCGGGAGAGGACACGATCCGTCGCGCGGCCCGGCTCGCGGTCGCAGCGGGAGCCGATTTCCTGAAGACCTCGACCGGGACGAGCGCCCCGGGCGCGACGCCGGCTTCGGTTCGGACGGTGACCGAGGAGGCGTTCCGCGCGATGGAGCAGGGACGGCAGGTGGGCGTGAAGGTGGCCGGCGGGATCGGCTCGCCCGAACAGGCGTTGTCCTACCTCGACCTGGTCGAGGAGGTGCTCGGACCCGGATCGGCGACGCCGGAGCGGTTCCGGATCGGAGCCTCCTCTCTGCTCGACGCGCTCGTCGACGCGCACCGGCGGCGGCGCTCGGCCCCGTGACCGGGCACTCCTCACGGAAACGCAACAGCGGGAACCGGGACTTCGCCCCTGCTCGGGGCGTACCATCCCAGCGTGCCGCTCACGAAGGAACAAGGGATCGTCCTGCGCTCGGTCAAGCTGGGTGAGGCCGACAAGATCGTGACGATCATGACCCAGGGCTCGGGCAAGGTCCGGGCCGTGGCCAAGGGTATCCGCAAGACCACCTCCCGGTTCGGCGCCCGGCTCGAGCCGTTCACCCACGTCGATCTGATGCTCTACCGGGGTCGCGGATCGCTCGACACCGTCACCCAGGCCGACATCCTCGGGTCCCATCGTGCACTGCGCGGGGACCTCGGGCTGTTCGGCGCAGGGGAGACGATGCTCGAGGCGGTCGACAAGGTCGCCGAGGAACACGAGCGCAACGTCCGGTTGTTCCTCTTGTTGCTGTCGGGGCTCCGCGCGCTCGAGACCCGGCCCGCCGATCCGACGGCGGTGACGGAGTCGTTCCTGCTGAAGCTGCTGTCGCTGTCCGGATTCCACCCGAGCCTGAACGCGTGCGCGATCTGCGGATCGACCACCGCGGATCGTTGGTCGTCCGCGCAGGGCGGGCTCGTGTGTGCGACCTGCGCCGATGGGCATGCCGAACACGCGCCCGCCGGAACGGTCGCCCTGCTTGCGGCGCTGGCGACCGCAGATCTGACCGACGCCGGCGCGCAGGTGGTCGACGACCGCGTGCGACGCGGGGCGCGGGCGTTCCTGTTCGGGTTCTGCGAGTACCACCTCGAGCGGCGGATGCGCAGCTTCCCGATCCTCGCGAGGAGCCTGGCTCCGTGAGCTACCTCGCCGACCTCGACCGCGAGAACCTACCCCGTCACGTCGGTGTCGTGATGGACGGCAACGGCCGGTGGGCGCAGGCGCGCGGACTCGCGCGGACCGAAGGACACGCGGCGGGCGAGGAGGCGATGTTCGACACGGTCAAGGGCGGTGTGGAGGTCGGCCTCGACTGGCTCACGATGTTCGCGTTCTCCACCGAGAACTGGCGGCGTCCGATCCTCGAAGTGAAGTACCTGATGGAGTTCAACCGCGGCCTGCTCCGTCGCCGCCGCGACGAGCTGAACGATCTGAACGTACGCGTACGGTTCCTCGGCCGTCGCGACTGGCGCGTTCCGCGGGGCGTGCTCCGGGAGATGGACGAGGCGGAGGAGCTCACCGCAGACAACACGGGGATGACGTTGTCGATCGCCTTCAACTACGGCGGCCGGATGGAGATCGTGGACGCCGTACGGCAACTGTTGGATGAGAAAGAGCTCGGTGTCTTCAACGGCGAGCGACTGTCGCCCGAGTCGATCGCGTCGCGCCTCTACGATCCCGAGCTCCCGGACGTCGACCTGCTCGTGCGCACAAGCGGCGAGGAGCGCATCTCGAACTTCTTGCTGTGGCAGGTCGCCTACGCCGAGCTGTGGTTCACGCCGGTGCTGTGGCCCGACTTCGATCGCGAGCATCTGTACGAGGCCCTGCGCGACTACCAGAAGCGTTCCCGGCGGTTCGGCCAGGTCGTCGAGGAGTGAGGCGGGCCGCCCCCGCCGCTACCGGCGGCCGGCGTCGCGATCGACGGGCGCCTCGTCGATCCGCACCACGTCCGGCCGGGGCATCGCGGACCGGTAGGTCGCGATCGATCCGCTGCGTTCCGCGACCCGCGAGTGCGGCGAGGTACGCCAGGTGAACCACAGCACGATCGCCGCGAGGATCGTGTACGCCCCGAGCACGACCAGCTCGATCGCGCCGGCCAGATCGCCCAGCTGGTCGCGGAACCCCTCGAGTCCGAGCGTGATCGCCGCCCCCGTCCCGAGGACGATCGCGGTCACCACGAGCTTGCCGACCACGCCGAGGCTCGCGCTCTGGGGTTCGACCTGTGGCCGGGGACCGGCCGTCGGACGGAAGCCGACGGTCGGGGTCGGCGGGACGATCACGAGGCCGCCCGCGGTCCGTTCGGGCATCGTCGTCGTCGCCGGAAGGGTGATGACCGGGTCTCCCGGCCGCTCGCTGGTCCGCCGGTACGAGCGATCCGGTCGCATGTTCGCGACCGGTGAGAAGCACTGTCCGCACCACGCGAGCTGCGGAGAGAGCGCAGCCCCACACACGCTGCACGTGGACATGTCGCCGCCTTTCCACGTCCCGGGGGGCCGGTTATCCGGGCGCCCGTTGCCCGGGGGCTCCCAGAGGGGGCCCGAACGTACCCCCGCGGGAACCGCCTGCGCAAGAGGCCATCGGTCGGTTCGGGGGCGCCGTTCGGCGCGGGTACGATGGGTGCGCCGGAGCGCCGAGGCAGCGGGTGCCCCGCGCGTCGTGCGTACGGAGACGCGGGGCTCGAGGCACGAGGCCACACACGAGGGAGAGCGGTGAACTGCCCGTGACCGACCGATCGAACGGGACCGAGCGCATGGAGGCCGTGACCTCGTTGGCCAAGCGCCGGGGGATCGCGTTCCAGTCCTCCGAGCTGTACGGGGGCTTGCGCTCGAGCTGGGACTACGGACCCCTCGGCGTCGAGTTCCGGCGGAACATCCGGGACGCCTGGTGGCGGTCGATGGTGCAGTTGCGCGACGACATCGTCGGGCTCGAGGCTGCGGTGATCTCCTCCCCGAAGGTGTGGGAGGCCTCCGGGCACGTGTCGGGGTTCTCGGACCCGTTGATCGAATGCACGAACTGCCATCGCCGGTACCGGGAGGACGAGCTCGCCGAGCGCGTGTGCGGCAACTGCGGTGGCACCGCGTTCACCGAGCCGAAGCAGTTCAACCTGATGTTCTCAACGCATCTCGGACCGGTCGCCGACGACGAGCACGTCGCGTACCTTCGTCCCGAGACGGCGCAGGGGATGTTCGTCGACTTCGCCACGGTCCAGCAGGCTTCTCGCAAGAAGATCCCGTTCGGGATCGCACAGATCGGCAAGAGCTTCCGCAACGAGATCACGCCCGGGAACTTCATCTTCCGGACCCGCGAGTTCGAGCAGATGGAGATGGAGTTCTTCGTCGAGCCCGGCACCGACGACGAGTGGTTCGACTACTGGGTGAACGAACGGCTCCAGTGGTTCCTCGACCTCGGGGTGCGCAAGGACCGGTTGCGGCTGCGGCCGCACGATCCCGACGAGCTCGCGCACTACGCCAAGGCGGCGACCGACGTCGAGTACGAGTTCCCGTTCGGTTGGGGCGAGGTCGAGGGGATCGCGAACCGGACCGACTACGACCTTCGCCACCACAGTGAGGCGAGTGGACAGGATCTGTCCTACTTCGATCAGGAACACGAACGACGGTACGCGCCGTTCGTCGTCGAGCCCGCCGTGGGCGTCGACCGGGCGCTGCTCACGTTCCTGCTCGATGCGTACCGCGAGGAGCAGGCGCCGACCGCGAAGGGCGACACGGACACGCGTACCGTCCTCGGACTGCACCGCGATCTCGCACCGATCAAGGTCGCGGTGCTCCCGCTCTCGCGCAAGGACACGTTGGTGCCCGAGGCGCGACGCGTATTCGATCTCGTGAAACCGGAGTGGATGTGCGACTACGACGACGCGGGCGCGATCGGACGGCGGTACCGCCGCCAGGACGAGGTCGGCACGCCGTTCTGCGTGACGGTCGACTTCGACTCCCTCGAGGACCGGCAGGTGACGGTCCGTGAGCGAGACACGATGCAGCAGGACCGGATCGGGATCGACGCGCTCGTCGGCTACCTCCGGGAGCGTCTGTGACCGAGGTGACCGAGGTAGACGAGGTGACCGAGGTAGACGAGGTGACCGAAGTGGACGAGGGATCGACGACGCCGCGTTCGATCGTCCTGTACCTGATCGCGTTCGCGCTGTTGATCGCTTCCGTCGTGGTGATCGGACTCGGGGCGATCGTGGGGTTCTCGACGTCGCACTTCTGGCTGTCGATCGTGCTGTCGGCGCTCGCGGTCGTGAGCGCCGTCGCTGCGGTGTTCCTGCCTCACAGGCGATGAGCCGCAGGCAACGCCCGTCTCGGACGAGGCGGACGATCGTGGCCGGGGTCGCGGCGTTCGTCGGTGTGGCGCTCCTGGCGGGGTGCACGGGTGACCGTCCTCTCCGCGAGGCGGCGGCCTCCCTCACGCCGGTGCCGACGCCGGAGGCATCGCAGGTCCGGGCGCTCCCGGTCGGCGAGGTCACGACTGCCGAGGCGCGCCGGACCCTCTGCCCGGCTCCGGGTTCGGCCGAGGGCGGATCCGTGCCGGACGAGGGCCCGGTCCCCGCGTCGGTCCGCGAGGTCGAGCAGAGGATCGCGGACATCCGAGGGCTGCGGTTCCTCGATCCCGTGCCGGTACGCCAACTCACGCGGGAGGAGGTCGCCGACGCGACAGGCCGCGAGTTGGAGCGCTCCGCGCCGGCGGACTACCTGGAACGCAAGACGATCGTCTACCGCACGATCGGCGTGCTGCCGGAGGATGCGTCCCTGGGGGAGGCGCTGCGGTCCTTCCTCGGTGGCCAGGTGGCCGGGTACTACGTGCCCGAGACCGGCCAGCTCGTCGTAGTCTCCGACGGCGGTGGCGGCGAGCTGGACGCCCTCGGGGAGGCGACGCTCGCCCACGAGCTGACGCACGCGCTCGACGATCAGCACTTCGACATCGGACGGATCGCGTCCCTGGGAGCGAGGTGCAAGGACGAGCAGGCCCAGGCGATGCGCGCGACGGTCGAGGGGAGCGCCCAGCACTTCATGACCCGCTACGTGGTCGAGCACCTCGACCTCGCCGAGCTCGGGTCCCTCGCGCTCGAGCAGCAGGGTGGTTCGCTCGAGGACGTGCCTCCGTTCGTGGTGGAGATGCAGCTGTGGTCCTACACCGCCGGACAGGGGTTCGTGACCGGGCTCGCGCAGGCGGACGGGGAAGCCGCGATCGAGGACGTGCTGCGCAACCCGCCGGTGTCGACCGAGCAGGTGCTGCACCCCGAGCGCTTCCCCGACGATGCCCCGCAGCAGGTCGAGGTGCCGGATCTCTCACCGGCGCTCGGCGAGGGCTGGAGCGACCTCGACGTGGAGGACGTCGGGGAGGCCTGGCTCGCGACGATGCTCGGTCTCCGCCTGGACGCCGCCGATGCGGATGCCGCCGCGGCCGGATGGGACGGCGGTGTCGCTCGCTCGTGGGGCGCGGGCCAGGACGCGGTGACGGTGCTGCGCACGGTCTGGGACACGCCCGAGGACGCGGCGGCGTTCGCCGGGGCGGTTCGCCGGTGGCTCGCCGAGGCAGGGCAGGCCGGCGAGGTCGTCGAGGAACCGACGGGCGCCGTTTCGGTCGTGTTCTGGTCGCCGGGTGGCGCCGGCGAGGAGCGCATCCCCACCCTGGTCGCCTCGTTGCGCGAGTGGAGCGCGTCGGCCCGGCCCGCGGCCACGCCTTAGAGGAGTCGGCGCCGCGACGGTGGAGGGGCGGTCGCCGTCGTTCCGTAGACTGGGTCGAACCCCACCCGTGAGACGTTCCCAGGCGCCGGAGGAGAGGCACCCAGATGACGAAGTACGTGTACGACTTCAGTGAAGGTAACAAGGACATGAAGGATCTGCTGGGTGGCAAGGGCGCCAACCTGGCGGAGATGACGAACATGGGCCTGGCGGTGCCGCCCGGGTTCACGATCACCACGGAGGCGTGCCTGGCCTACCTGGCCGGCGGCGGGGGAACGATCGACGACGCGCTCGAGGCGGAGACCGAGATCCATCTGCAGACCCTCGAGCAGGCGATGGGCAAGAAGCTCGGGGACGCCGACGACCCGCTGCTCGTCTCGGTGCGCTCCGGAGCGAAGTTCTCGATGCCGGGGATGATGGACACGGTCCTGAACCTCGGCATGAACGACGACTCGGTCCAGGGTCTCGCGAAGCAGACCGAGGGCGACTGGCGCTTCGCGTGGGACTCCTACCGGCGCTTCATCCAGATGTTCGGCAAGATCGTGATGGACGTGCCGGCCGACGCCTTCGAGGACGAGCTGGAGAAGGCGAAGGAAGCGAAGTTCTCCGGCGCCCAGGACACCGACCTCGATGCCGACGATCTCAAAAAGCTCGTCGAGGTGTTCAAGGGGGTCTACCGATCCCGCGTGGGCGAGGACTTCCCGACCGATCCACGTCGCCAGATGTTCCTCGCGATCGAGGCGGTCTTCTCCTCGTGGAACGGCAGGCGTGCGATCGACTACCGCCGCCAGAACAAGATCTCGGACGACCTCGGGACGGCGGTGAACATCGTCGCGATGGTGTTCGGCAACCGGGGGATGGACTCGGGAACGGGGGTGGCGTTCACGCGCGATCCCTCGACCGGGGAGAAGGTGCCCTACGGCGACTACCTGCAGAACGCGCAGGGCGAAGATGTCGTCGCGGGCATCCGCAACACACTGCCGCTGACCGACCTCGAGAAGCTCGATGCCGACAGCTACGCGAAGCTCCGCGAGATGATGACGACGCTGGAGAACCACTACCGCGACATGTGCGATATCGAATTCACGATCGAGAAGGGCCGCTTGTGGATCCTGCAGACGCGGATCGGCAAGCGAACGGCCTTCGGCGAGTGGGTGATGGCCTACGAGATGCTCGACGAGGGCATGATCGACGAGGACACCGCCTTGCAGCGCGTCGACGCGAACCGTCTCGAGGAGCTGTTCAAGCAGGTGATCGCCGAGGGGTCGGACGCCGAGCCGATCGCGACCGGCCTGAACGCGAGCCCGGGAGCCGCGACCGGGACGGTCGTGTTCACGGCCGACGACGCCGCCGCACAGGGCGAGAACGGTGAGCGCGTGATCCTCGTCCGACGCGAGACCACGCCCGACGACTACCACGGCATGATCGCCGCACAGGGCATCCTGACCTCGGCCGGCGGAACGAACTCCCACGCGGCGGTCGTCGCGCGCGGTGAGGGGATCCCCGCCGTCTGCGGCGCAGACGCGATCAAGCTGGACATGGCGTCGAAGACGTTCGCCGCGCACGGGGTGAAGGTCGCCGAAGGTGACGTGATCACGATCGACGGCTTCACCGGCAACGTGTACCTCGGTGAGCTTCCGCTCGAGGAGTCCGTGCTCGAGAAGGCGCGAGCGGGCGACGTGGACGCACGGCAGCAGGAGATCTGGAAGGCGTTCGAACGGCTGATGCGGCACGCGGACGCACGACGTCGCCTTCGGGTACGCGCGAACGCCGACACACCCGACCAGTCGACCAACGCCCGCGAACGCGGCGCCGAGGGGATCGGCCTGTGCCGCACCGAGCACATGTTCCTCGGATCGGAGCGGGTGCTCGCGGTGCGGAAGATGATCTTCGCGGAGAGCGCGGACGAGGAGCAGGAGGCCTACGATGCGCTCCTCCCGCTGCAGCGTGAGGACTTCGTCGGCATCTTCACGGCGATGAGCGGGCTCCCGGTGACGGTCCGGCTGCTCGACCCGCCGCTGCACGAGTTCCTGCCCGACATGACGGAGCTGTCGGTCGAGGTCGCGTCAGCCGAGGTCCGCGGAGAGCTTGGTCCCGAGCTCGACGAGCAGCGGCTGGTGCTGCAGAAGGTGCGTGAGTTGCACGAGGCCAATCCGATGCTCGGTCTGCGTGGCGTGCGGCTGGGCATCGTCAAGCCCGGGCTGTACGCGATGCAGGTCCGCGCGATCGTCGAGGCCGCGGTGCGTGTGCAGGCGTCCGGCGGCAACCCGAAGGTCGAGATCATGATCCCGCTCGTCGCGACCCGGCCCGAGCTGGAGCAGATGCGCGCCGAGCTGGAGCCGATCGCGACCGAGATCCTCGAACGCGAACGGGTGACGCTCAGCCACCTCGAGTGGGGAACGATGATCGAGCTGCCCCGCGCCGCGGTGACCGCGGGGGAGATCGCCGAGGTCGCCGATTTCTTCTCGTTCGGGACGAACGACCTGACCCAGACCGCGTTCGGGTTCAGCCGCGACGACATCGGGAAGTTCGTGGCGATGTACGAGGAGCGCAAGCTCGTGCCCGCCAATCCCTTCGTGACGATCGATCGCGCGGGTACCGGCCGCCTGATGCGGATCGCGGCCGACGAGGGCCGCGCCGCGAACGGTCACCTGCACCTGGGCATCTGCGGCGAGCACGGGGGTGATCCGGCGTCGGTGTTCTTCTGCCACGAGCTGGGGCTCGACTACGTGAGCTGCTCGCCGTTCCGCGTGGAGACCGCGCGTCTGGCCGCCGGCCAGGCGGCGGTCGGGGATGCCGAGGTCGCCTCGAAGTAGGTCGGCGCCGCCCCCGGAGGTCGTGGTGCTCGCGACCCGTTGCGGGGCACCTGGGTGCGACGCCTAGGGCTTTCGGTGTAGTGCAAGCGAGCGTTCGCCGTATGGTCCCGCGCCCCGGGGGACGAGTAGTATCCAGCTCGTCGTAGGCCCCTCGGGCGACTCCGACCGCTGTCCGGTGCCGGACAGGCCGGGGTTCTGTGCCCTCGAATCAAGGAGGAACACCGTGCACGTAGCCACCCCCCGGATCGCGAGGCGAACGTTGACCGCGCTCGTCGCCGCGTCGCTCGTGATCCTCGCCCTTCCCTCGACGGCCTTCGCGGTCGCGTCCGCGACGCCGAACCCGACCCCGCTGCAGATCGGCGACCGCGAGGTCAAGGCCGTCCTGCAGGTCGGCACGAGGATCTACCTCGGCGGCAACTTCCGCTGGGTCGGTCCCGCGTTCAATGGCGCCGGTGGCTACGCCGACCCGAACGGCCTCGGGGCGATGACGCAGTTCCCGGAGGTCAACGGCACGATCAACGTCGCGATCCCCGACGGGTCCGGTGGTGTCATCATCGGCGGCAGCTTCTCCATGGTGGGGGGCCAGGCACGCGCGAACGTCGCGCAGGTCGCGTCGAACAACTCCGTCACGGCGTTCGCTCCGAACCCCGACGGCCCCGTCTACGCTCTCCAGCGCGACGCGGGAACGGGCAACGTCTTCATCGGCGGAGACTTCGACACCGTCGCGGGGCAGCCCCGCATCGGGTTGGCGCGCGTGAACTCCACCGGCGGCAGCCTGAACTGGAACGGCGTAACGAACGCCGGTGGTGTGGTCCGCGCCCTCGCGCTGTCGGGAACCACCCTGTTCGTCGGCGGTGAGTACACGACCCTGCAGGGGCAGTCGCGAGCGCGCCTAGGCTCGGTGGGGATCACCAGCGGCAACGCCACCGCGTTCAACCCCGGCCCGACCGGCACGGTGTACGACCTCGAGATCAGCGGCGACGGGATCCAGATGTACGTCGGCGGCGCGTTCCAGCAGTTCGCCGGGCAGAACCGTGGCCGGCTGGCGTCGTTCCTGATCAGCACCGGGGCGATCCAGCCGTTGAACGGGCAGGCAGACAACACGATCTACGACCTTGAGCGCTCGCCGAACGGGAACACGCTGTACGCCGGCGGCGCGTTCAAGAACATCGCCGGCGGGGCCGTACGCGGCATCGTGGGATTGAACCCCAGCACCGGGGCGATCACCGCGCTGAACAACTCCCAGACGTCCGGAACGGTCTTCACGATCGAGGCCGCCGCCGACAAGCTGTGGTACGGCGGGACGTTCAACCACAAGAGCAAGCAGGCCCTTCGCCTCATCGCGCAGGTCGACCTCACGACCGGCAAAACGACGGATTGGCAGCCGCCGATCTTCAACGGGTTCTCGACGAACCCCAAGGCCGGCGTCAACACGATGCTTACCGTCGGGACCAAGCTCTTCATGGGAGGAGCCTTCCGCGCCTACGGCGGTGAGAACCGTCAGTACCTGGTGGCGGTGAACGCAGCGACCGGCGCGCTCGAGGCCGGCTTCAACCCCGTGGTCAACGGACCGGTGAACGCCCTCGCGGCATCCTCGGACGGCTTGTCGCTATTCGCCGGAGGCTCGTTCACGCAGGCGGGTGGACAGTCGCGTACCCGCGTGGCGAAGTTCAACGCCAGCACGGGCGCGCTCGTGGGCGCGTTCGCGGACCCTGTGGTGAACAAGCTCGAGGTCTACTCACTGGCCGTCACCGGCAACAAGCTGTTCGTCGGCGGCGGATTCACGAAGGTCGGTGGAGTCGTGCACAGACGGCTGGCGCAGCTCGATGCCACGACCGCCGCGGTCGATCCCGGGTTCACGCTTAACGTCGACGGCGGGGTCCGCGACGTGGACCTGACCTCGAACGGCCAGAGCCTGTTCATCAGCGGCAACTTCACCGACGTCGACGGACTCGTGCGGACGGACACGGCGAAGATCAACACGACCGACAACACGGTGACGGGGTGGGCGCCGACCTTCTTCGCCTCCGGCAGCGGAGCGCTCGGGCGGAAGCTCGACGTCTCCCCCGACGACTCGGCTGTATACGTGACCACCGCGGGACCGACCGGCACGCCGGCCTCGAACATCGCGAAGTTCCCCACGACGGGCACCGGCAACGTCCCGCCGTCGTGGTCGAACGACGTGCAGGACGCGATCGAAACGGTCGCGGTCGGGAGCGACGCGGTCTACATCGGTGGCCACTTCGAAGACGTGGCCGACGGCGCGAACCCGCGCGTGGACCGGTTCCAGCTCGCGGCTCTGAACCCGAGCACCGGCGCTCCGCTCGCGTGGGACCCGGGCGCGGGCGGGTACCGCGGGATCTTCGACATGTCGATCGGACCCGCGGGCCTGATCGTCGGCGGAGACAGCCTGCGGATCGCGACGAAGGGACATCGCGGCTACGCGGTCTTCCCGGGCGCCTAACCGAGAGCAGCGCCGTTCGAGGGCCCCGTCCGCACGCCGGGCGGGGCCCTCGGCGTTCGGTGCGCCCGGGCGTCAGGGCAGCCCCGAGTAGGGTGGGCCGCGTGGGCTCGTTGCGTCGCCACCCGGTCGTCTCCGTCATCGTCGGCGTGCTGCTGCTGGTCGTCGGTGTGATCGCGGTCACCGGCATCGCCGTCTGGCGCGCGGCCCATGCCGACGATGCGAGCCACGTCGAGCGGGTCGACGCGATCGTCGTCCTCGGTGCCGCGCAGTACGACGGGGAGCCCTCACCGGTGTTCGCGGGCCGGCTCGACCACGCGCAGCTCCTCTACGAGCAGGACCGGGCCGACACCGTGCTCGTGATCGGCGGCGGCGCCCCCGGCGACAGCACCACGGAGGCGGATGCAGGGCGCGGCTACCTGCTCGAGGCCGGCCTGCCGGAAGCCTCTGTGCTGGCGGTCGGGGAGGGGTCGACGACCTTCGAGAGCCTGCGGTCCACGGCCCGGACGATGCGCGACGCCGGCCTGGACTCCGCGTTCCTCGTGTCCGATCCGTGGCACAACCTGCGCATCCGGAGGATGGCCTCCGACCTCGGGATCGAGGCATACGCATCGGCCACCTGGCAGTCGGCCGCCACGTCGGAGCGAACGCGGGTTCCGGGATACCTGCGGGAGACCTTCGCCTACATGTATTACTGCATCCAAAGGACACCGGAATACGGGATTCTGTGCTGGTGAAAGGAGCGACCGTCGGGTGCATCGAAGGCGCCACGTGCCATCGGTGTGTGGTAGTGATTCCGTATGGTCGACAACCCATCCAACCCGCGTCGCACCCGCGCTTGGGCGGCGCTGGCGATCGTCGTGGTCATCGCGACGGCAGCCGTTGGCGGCGTGTTGTGGAACCGGCACGTCCAGCAGCAGAGGCAACAACAGCAGCAGAGGCAACAAAAGGTCGAAGCCGACCAACGCAACTTGATCGCATGCACCGCGCTCCGAGGCGTGTTGATCAACGGGGTGTGTTTCCCGTTGCCCGATCCGTCCCCGGCTCCGGCGTTCGACGACCCCCAACGCACGTGCACCGACCTCGGCGGCACGTGGTCGGGATTTCCCCCTAAGTGCTCTCTGCCGACGCCCGGTCCGTAGCGACCAATGCAAAAAGAGAGCAGCCCACCACCATCCATACATGATTCAACCCGTCTCGCCGGGACAGCTCGAGTGCGCCCGCCGCGCTCGGCCTTCTACATCATCGCGTGGTGCGGCCAACCGATCGAGGCCTCTGGCGCCTTGGCGCTCGAGTTCTCGAATGCTCAGACGCTTAGGTGTCCCTCGGATCCGGACTCGAAGCCTGGGAGCTCGTCGGTCCCGCTGGTGAGCTGACAGTGAGCCTGCCGGGCGGCGGGCTGGCGCGATGGCCAGCGGCCAGCCCTGATTCGGTGGAGTAGGCGGGGAAACGTTCCCCTACTCCTACCGGTTGTTCGGTCGCTGAGGTCGTGTCGGCGGGCGCCGGTAGCATGGAACGCGTGAGCACCCCCCGTGAGACCCCTCGTGAACGAACAGAGCAGATCGAACGAGACACGCTCTCGAGCTTCGCCACGCTCGCAGCCGACTCGAAGGGGCGCGAGCGACCCGAGCCCGACGACCCGTTGCGCACCTGCTTCCAGCGCGATCGCGATCGGATCGTGCACGCGAAGGCGTTCCGCCGGCTCAAGCACAAGACCCAGGTGTTCCTTGCGCCCGAGGGCGATCACTACCGGGTGCGGCTCACCCACACGCTCGAAGTCACCCAGATCGCGCGGACCGTGGCGCGCGCGTTGCGGCTGAACGAGGACCTGGCCGAGGCGATCGGGCTCGGTCACGACCTCGGCCACACACCGTTCGGGCATCTGGGCGAGACGGCACTCACCCCGTTCCTGGGCCGGCCGTTCCGGCACAGCGAACAGAGCCTGCGGGTGGTCGATCACCTGGAGAACGACGGCGACGGACTCAACCTGACCTGGGAGGTGCGCGACGGGATCGTGCACCACCCCTGGTCGATGCCGGCGCCCTCGACACCCGAGGCGCAGATCGTCCGGTTCGCCGACCGGATCGCCTACATCAACCACGACGTCGACGACGCGGTCCGCGCGGGGGTGCTCGACGCCGCGACGCTGCCGCCGGGACCCCTCGAGGTGCTCGGGGGCACCCACGCAGAGCGGATCAACACGCTCGTGACCGACCTCGTGGCGACCAGCGAGGGCTCGCCGGAGGTGCGCCTGACCGAACCGGTGTTCCGGGCGCTCGACCAGCTTCGCGACTTCATGTTCGAGCAGGTCTACCTGCGGCCCGAGGCCCAGGTCGAGCAAGACGAGGCGATGGAGATGATCCGGCGGTTGTTCTCCTACTTCCTCGAGCACCCCGACGAGATCCCGGGCGAGTACGATCGGGCGCCGGGCGACCTGCCGACCCGGGTCGCCGACTACGTCGCCGGGATGACCGACCGGTACGCTCTGACCACCTACGAACGGCTCTTCCTCCCCGCGAGCCGGCCCGAAGGCGGGCCGGGCGGCAGCCGCGGCTAGCACGACGCAGCGAGGGAGACACCGGTGCCGAGGATCAGGGACGACGACCTGCAGGTGGTGCGCGAGCGCACCGACCTGGTGAAGGTCGTTTCGGACTACCTCACCTTGAAGAAGAGCGGGCACGACTCGATGACCGGGCTGTGTCCGTTCCACACGGAGAAGTCGCCGTCGTTCTCCGTCTCCCCGTCCAAGCAGGTCTACTACTGCTTCGGGTGCGGCGCCGGCGGGGACGCGGTCCGGTTCCTGCAGGAGACCGAGGGGCTGTCGTTCGTCGAGGCCGTCGAGCGCCTCGCGAAGGAGGCGGGCGTGCCCCTGCGGTACGAGGGCGAGAGCCCGGCCGACCGCAAGGCGGCATCGCGGCGCGCGGCGTTGCAACGCGCGAACGAGGAGGCGGCCGGGCTGTTCCATCGCTTGCTCCTCGAGGGCAAGGAGGCGTCCGAGGCTCGCGACTACCTCACCTCGCGGGGGATCGGGTCCGAGGCGATCGATACGTTCCGGATCGGGTACGCGCCCGGGTATCCCGACTTCCTGCTCCGACGGCTGTCGGAGGGGTTCGGGCCCGAGACGCTGCTCGAGGCCGGACTGGCGACGAAGGACGACAAGGGCGGCGTGCGCGACCGGTTCCGCGGCCGGGTGACCTTCCCGATCCAGGACCTCGCGGGCAAGCACATCGGGTTCGGCGCGCGGATCCTCCCGAGCGATCCACGGGCGGGCGACCTGGCGAAGTACCTGAACACCGCCGAGACGCCGATCTACCGCAAGGGCGAGATCCTCTACAACCTCGCCCGCGCCCGTGCCGCGATCACCCGCAGCGGCGAGGCGTTCGTAGTGGAGGGCTACACCGACGTGATCGCGATGGCCCAAGCCGGGATCGAGAGCGCGGTGGCCACGTGCGGCACGGCGCTCGGGGCCGAGCACTTCCGGCTGCTCTCACGGTTCGGGCAGCGCATCGTGCTGTCGTTCGACTCGGACGAGGCCGGGGCCCGCGCGGCCGAGCGGGCGTACGCGTTCCACCAGGACTACCCCGTGCAGGCCGTCGTGATGATCCTTCCCGACGGTCAGGACCCGGCGGACTTCGTGCGCGAGCACGGGTCCGGAGCGCTGCAGGAGGCCGCGTCGTCGGCCCGCCCACTCGTGGAGTTCATGATCCGGCGAACCGTGGCCGCCCACGACCGGTCGACGGTCGAGGGGCAGTCGGCGGCCGTGCAGGCCGCGCTGCCCGTCGTGGCCGGATTGACCGACCCGGTGCGACAGCGCGAGTACGCGCACCTGCTCGCCGAGCTCGCGGGAGTTTCGGAGAGCTCGGTGCTGATCGCCCTCGACCGTGCGATGCAAGGCAGGCCGGTCGAGGCGGCGAAGCAGGTCAAGCGCGGGTCGGTCCAGGAGCGGGTCGAGCGCGAGATGCTCCGTTTGCTCGCACGCGATCGCTCGTTGTGGGACGCGTTCGCGCCGCGGCTGGTTCCCGAGCACTTCCGCTCGAGCACCCAACGCTCGCTGTTCTCCTCGCTCGTGACGGCCGGGGGAGAGGTGCAGCGGATCGTCGAGACGGCCGAGGAGGGCGACCCGCTCGTCGCGAAGGTCACGGCGCTCACGGTCGAGCCGCTCGAGGGTGCGCCGACCCTCGCCTACGCCGAAGGCGTGTGGGCGAGCCTCCAGCACCAGTTGTTGAAACGCCAGAGCGACGAGCTCCGGCTCGAGCTGCAGAAGCGGAACCCCACGACCGACCCGGAGTACGACGAGCTGTTCGGACGGCTCGTGACCCTCGACGGACAGCTGCGACAGCTCCGCGCCGGGCACGAGCCGGCGGCTTCGACCGGCGCTTGACTGTTGCACGGCACGACCCCCGGCCACGGGGGTCAGTCCGTTCTGTGTTTCGTACACTTCCCCGGCACCTGCGTCCCCCCGTGATCGAGGAGAACCGTTGAGCGAAGTGGCCCGTGACCTGGGCTTGGACGAGGCGAAAGAGGCGATCACCGCCCGGGGCCGCGAGCGCGGCTTCGTGACCTCCGAGGATCTCCTCGAATCCGTCCCGGTCGACGACTTCACCCCCGAACAGGTCGAGGAGTTCCTCACCGCCGTCGAGGAGCACCTGCGCGGCGAGGGGATCGAGGTGATCGAGGTCCCCGGCGACGACACCGATGCCGCCACGCAGGCGCGCATCGAGGTCGATCTGCTGAAGGCGCCCACGAACGATCCGGTCCGGATGTACCTCAAGGAGATCGGGAAGGTCCCCCTGCTGACGGCCGCGCAGGAGGTCGACCTGGCTCGGCGTATCGAGGCCGGGGAGTTCTCCACCGCCTTGCTGTATTCCACCGGCGAGGAGGAGAAGGTCGACCAGAAGGCCTTCCGCAACGTCGTCGAAGAGGTGATCGCGATCCGCGACCACCAGATCAAGCACTTCGGCAAGAACGAGGGCATCGGGCGGCGCCGGATCTCGAAGAGCTACAAGCCGAAGACGCGCGAGGACCTGCTCGACTTCCTTCGGGTGGTCGAGCGCGACGGGCAGCTCGCGAAGAAGAAGCTGATAGAGGCGAACCTGCGGCTGGTCGTCTCGATCGCGAAGCGCTACGTCGGACGCGGCATGCTGTTCCTCGACCTGATCCAGGAGGGCAACCTCGGTCTGATCCGCGCGGTGGAGAAGTTCGACCATTCGAAGGGCTTCAAGTTCTCGACGTACGCGACGTGGTGGATCCGCCAGGCGATCACGCGCGCGATCGCCGATCAGGCCCGGACGATCCGCATCCCGGTGCACATGGTCGAGACGATCAACAAGCTTGTGCGGATCCAGCGCCAGCTGTTGCAGGATCTCGGCCGCGAGCCCACACCGGACGAGATCGGCAAGCAGATGGGGATCAGCGCGGAGAAGGTTCGCGAGATCCTGAAGGTGTCGCAAGAGCCGGTGTCGTTGGAGACGCCGATCGGTGAGGAAGAGGACTCGCACCTCGGCGACTTCATCGAGGACTCCGACGCGGTGGTCCCGGTCGACGCGGCCAGCTTCATCCTGTTGCAGGAACAGCTCGAGGGTGTGCTGCACACGCTGAGCGAGCGGGAGAAGAAGGTGATCCAGCTCCGGTTCGGGTTGATGGACGGGCACCCGCGCACCTTGGAAGAGGTCGGACGCGAGTTCGGCGTGACCCGCGAACGGATCCGGCAGATCGAGAGCAAGACGCTATCGAAGCTGCGGCACCCGTCCCGGTCACAGAAGCTGCGCGACTACCTCGAGTAGGGGGGAGCGGGCGTGAGCATGTCGCCGATCGTGAGCGTTCCCGGTCGGACGACGTCCGCGTACACGCCGAGCGTGAGGGTTCCGTCCGGCGAGCGTCCCTTGTGGGTCGCGAGGAGCTCGAGGGTGGGCAGGTCCTGGGCGCCGGAGTCGGGGTCCATCGTCGTCATCACGCAGCGTGAGACGGGCCGGGTGATGCGCAGTTGCGCGTCGCCGGCCACGAGGGTGCGGCCGAGCCAAGATTCCTCGGCGAACGGCTCGGTCTCCTCGAGCTCGATCAGCATGCGGAACCGCCGGGAGTCGATGTCGCCGGTTCCCGCCCGGCGCGCGAGTTCCCGGACCGAGCTGAGCGAGAGCAGGCTGACGGGCTCGCCGATCGTGTCGTGACCGGGCCGGGCCAGGCGGCCGAGCCGCAGGGGACGCTGCAGGAATCCCGACGCCGCGTCGACGAGCGCCGGTGCCTCGAGCAGCCGGACGGGGTGGGTGATACCGCCGTAGAACTCGACGTCGAGCGCATCGCCGGCGCCGGATGCGTCTCCCTCGACCGTGCAGCCGTCGGGCATCGACAGGGTGAGCCTGTCGCGGTGGGGATCGTAGGTCGAGCGGATTCCCATCAGCGCGGCCTTGGAGACCCCGGACACGCGAGCCCCGTCGGACTGGAGGAAGACGAACTCGCGGTTGCCGCGAACGCCGCGGCGATCGAGCCGGATCCGTTCGGGGTGGGTCAGTCCCGTGGACTTGACCGGCGTGACGTTGGTGCGGGCGATCCGAGCGATCACGGCCGCAGCGACCGCCCGGCGATCCTAGTTCCAGGTGGGGTCGGGATCGCCCAGCCGGGCCTGGATCGAGCTCCGCGCGCGTTGGATCGCGCCGAGCCCGGCGATCTGAGCGCGTTCGGCGATTCGGCGGCCCTGCGTCCCCAGCATCCCGCTGCCGCCCGTGTCGCGCGGGCCGGTCACGACGTTCGGGTCGTCGGAGAGCATCCGCTGGAACAGCTTGTAGCCGATCGCGAGACCGATGAGCACCCCGGCGATGAACTTGAACATGTTCGGACCCCCTCTGATCGCGTCCACCGTGCGCGTGACGCCGGACAGCCTAGCCGATACGGCACTGGGCCCGCTCGCGTGAAGTGGGGCTGGAGGACGCGTACCAACCACCCATGGCGAGGTGCTCAAGGGAGCGTTGGTATCCTGGGCCGGCACCCATTCCGGGGTAGCTCAACCGGCAGAGCGGCGGACTGTTAATCCGTAGGTTGTGGGTTCGAGTCCCACCCCCGGAGCCCTTCGCGACGTGGTCTTGCATCCCCGGATCGGCGAATATCGGCTCATCCCCGTCGCTCGAACATCCTGTGCGTGGCTGCCCACTTGAGCAGGCTTAGATCAGCAGCGCTCGCTCGAGCATCCTGGAGCGCAGGCGGCGCTGGAGACCTTCAGCAGCAGCGGGCCTGACACGGAACAGCGCCGGGCGGTGCTCACGGTGTCCGTTCAGGAGCACGACGTCGCCGACGTGCGGCCCGTGTTCGGGAGGGAGGCAGAGTGAACTTGCAGCACGGAGCCACGTCGACCGATGAGATCCGCGCCTCGATACGGTCATGACGAGGAGACCACCACGAGAGAAAGGACGAACCCGTGAAACTGACGACCACCACGATGGTCACCGTCGACGGCGTGATGCAAGGACTCGGCGGGCCGGATGAGGACCGCAGGGGCGGATTCGAGCGCGGCGGATGGGTCGCGCCGCTGTTCGACAACGAGGGCGGGGCGTTTCTCAACCAGATCTACGAGTGCGCCGACGCGTTCCTGTTCGGCCGGCGGACCTACGAGATCTTCGCTGGCTCCTGGGGAACGTGGGACGATCCGGGCGACAGCCCGATCTGGACGGCGTTGAACACGCGGCCCAAGTACGTCGCGTCGACCACACCCTTCGACCCCAAGTGGGCGAACACGACCGTCCTCTCCGGCGACGTCGCGGCGGCCGTCGGCGAGCTGAAAGCCAAGCCGGAGGGTGAGCTGCAGGTGCACGGCAGTGGCGATCTGATCCGCTGGCTCCTCGACAACCAGCTTGTCGACGAGATCACCCTGCTCGTCTGCCCCGTGGTCCTCGGCCAGGGCACGCGGCTGTTCCCCGACACCGGCCCGGACGTAGCGCTCGACCTGGTGGAATCGCGGTTCACCCCGAAGGGGGTAACGATCCAGATATACCGGCCCACCGGGCGCCCGCAGTACGAGACGGCCACGGCCGACTGAGGCATGTGGACATTGGTGCCGCAGTCAGTGAGAGTCGGCCAATGCGACCCCTTCGGTATTCCATCAACGTCACATTGGACGGGTGCTGCGATCATCGTGCGATCCCCGCGGACGAAGACTTGCATCGTCACGCGGTCGACAACCTCAACCAGGCCGATGCCCTTCTCTTTGGCCGGGTGACTTACGAGATGATGGAATCAGCGTGGCGGCCGCCGGCGCCGACGGGAGCGAGACCTGATTGGATCGAACCCTTCGCCCGGACGATCGACGCGGCAAAGAAGTACGTCGTGTCGAGCACCCTGGAGCAGGTCGATTGGAACGCGGAACTCGTGCGCGGGGATCTGGGCGAGGCCGTTCAGCAACTCAAGCGGGAGTCGGGCAAGGGACTGTTCGTGGGAGGTGTGAAGCTCCCACTGGCGTTGACGGAGCTGGGATTGATCGATGAGTACGAGTTCGTGGTGCATCCCAGGCTCGCGGGCCACGGGCCGACGTTGTTCGCGGGGCTATCGAAGCATGTCGACTTGAAGCTCGTGAGCCGGCTGGAGTTCGGCTCGGGGGCGGTGGCGATGCGGTACGAGCCGAGAAGGTAGCCATCGGGCTTGCCTTGGCCCGAGCCCGCCGCATCATGGAGCAACTCGCGCGAGGCCTTCCAAAGTCTCGACCAACAACGCAGCGCACGAAGAGCTCGACCGGCAGGACGCTCAGGACGCTGAGGATGTGTGGCCGTTACGCGACCTCGCCGTGCATCCCCGAGAGCGAGCGCTCGAGCGAGGCGAGGTTCCGCCTCTGCTCGTCCAACCGCTCGTCCAGCCGCTCGTGATGGAGCTCCAGGTATCTGTGCACGACCACCGGATCGTCGGCCGTGAGCACGACTCGGATCTCCTCGATCGGCATCCCCTGAAGCCGAAGGGTCTTCGCGACCCGTAGTGCCGACATCATCGTTCCGTACGCTTCTTCGGGGTGAGCATCAAGCCCAGGCCCGCCGCGAACATCGGGATGCCGAGCGGGATGCCGATGATGGTGAAGATCAGCATGCCTCCCGTCATGAACAGGATGGAGCCGATCACGACGCCGCCCAGGCTCGGCAGCTCGGGACCAACCCAGTCCTTCGTCGTCTCTTCTGCGTGCTTCGGCATCGATCCTCCTCTCGGGTTCCACCCACGAGACGAGAGAGCCGGCGAGCCTGTGACAGATGGCGCAGATGTCACAGGGTGAGCTGCTACCTCGTCGAAGGAGGAGGATGGAACGACGCTCCAGGAGGAACCAGCACGTGGATGAGTCCTACACCGAGCTGAGACCGCTGATGTTCTCGATCGCCTACCGCATGCTCGGCGCCGCTTCGGAGGCCGAGGACATCGTGCAGGAAGCGTTCCTGCGCTTCCATCGCGAGACCCGCGCGGGCACCGAGGTCGAGCAGCCCAAGGCCTATCTGTCGGCGGTCACGACGCGCCTGAGCATCGATCACTGCGCTCGGCGCGGGTGCGCCGAGAGCGCTACGTCGGCACGTGGCTCCCCGAGCCGCTCGTGACCGACACAGAGCCCGATGCCGCGCGGCACGCCGAGACGGCTGATTCGCTCTCGATGGGCTTCCTCGTGTTGTTGGAGCACCTCACCCCGGTCGAGCGAGCCGTGTTCCTGCTGCGCGAGGTCTTCGCATACGAGTACGACGAGATCGCCCAGGTCGTCGGCAAGACCGAGGACAACTGCCGCCAGATCGCCGTGCGCGCCCGCAAGCACGTCCAGGACGGGACGCCCCGGTTCGAGGCCTCGCGCGAGCGCCGCGAGGAGCTCGCCCGGCGCTTCTTCGAGGCGGCCGGAGCCGGCGACCAGGAGGGGTTGTTGACTCTGCTCGCCGCCGATGTGGTCGCCTACGCAGACGGCGGGGGCAAGGGCGTGGCCTTCCCGCGCCCGGTGCACGGGCGGGACAAGGTGGCGCGGCTGCTGCAGGGGGGCGCCGCCTTGGGCAAACGTGCGGGCGTGGTGGAGATGCGGCTGGCCGAGATCAACGGCCAGCCAGGGGCCCTGTTCTTCGACGCCGAGGGGAAGCCGGTGGTCGCCGTCTCGCTCGACATCGCCGACGGCCAGGTGCAGACCCTGCACGCGGTGAGCAACCCGGAGAAGCTGATCCACCTGCGGGCCGTCGGCGGGGTGGATCCATGACGACTCCCGAGCGACCCCCGTGCCGCTGATACGTTCCGGCAGACGGGGTCTCTCGAGGAAGCGGTCGACTGGATGTGGGCGCTTTTCAAGGTCGTGTGAGACCCGACTCGAGTAGAACGAGCCCTACTGCACGTCGAACTCGTTCCCTTCCGGGTCTCGCATCGTGACCCAGTGCTCGCCGAGTTCGTCGTACGCCTGGACGGTGGTCGCGCCGAGCTCTTCGAGACGCGTGACCTCGGCGTCGACGCGCGGACGGCGCTCGTCCTCGGAGGTCCCCGCAGGACCGCCGACGCTCATGTCGAGGTGGATGCGGTTCTTGCCCTCCTTCTTCTCGGGCACGCGCTGGAAGAAGATGCGCGGGCCCGCTCCGTCGGGATCGATGATCGCCGATCGCGCGTTGCGCTGGTCCGCCGGGACGCCGAGTTCGTCGAGCAACGCGTCCCATGAGTCGTAGCCCTCCGGGGGCGGTTGCTTGATGTAGCCGAGCGCCTCTGCCCAGAACCCGGCGAGCGCGTCGGGATCGTGGCTGTCGATCACGATCTGCACGGGTGTGGCCATATGGGACTCCTCTGCTCGATGATTCCCGACGGAAGCCGGTGGGGACCAGCGTTCGGTCTGACCAGCCTACGGTGTTGCGCCCACGACCTGTGCGCTACCAGGCGGGCGGTCGTTCCCGGCGCTTGATGATGCCGTCCCACGTGGCGAGAGGTGCTGGGTGCCAGTACCAGAGCTCGTCGAGCCGAGGGGAGTCGGGAAGGGCGACGCGACCGTTCGCCCAACGGAGTGTGTCCCACGGATCGTTCCCCTGCGGGGCCCAGGGGAACAGACGCCGAAGAACCGCGTCCGCGAGGTCGGGCGGAGGCGAGAACGGAACGTCGAGCCCCGAGGCGATGTCCGAGGTATGGATGAGGATCTCGTCGCATCCCATCGCGACGAACCCCTCCGAGTCGGCCATGCCGGCGGGGTGGAAAGCTCGCGCGCTGGGCGGGGCGGCCCTCGCCACCTCGGCGAGGATCGTCGTCGCTCCGACCGCTGCCGCCAGGAGCTCCTCGATCGAGCGTTTCGGATCACCGTCTCGTAGGAACGGTTGCCGATCGTTCGCTCGCGTCGCCAGCGACCTCGCGTAGAGGAGCAAGGCGTCCGGGATGTGATCGAGGGTACGGCGGCATGACCACGACAGATCACCGGCAGGCACGGTCCAATCGGCGTCGACCATGTGGCCGAGGGTCCGGTCCGTCTGATCGATCGCCCGGAGGAGCTCGCCTGGCTCTATCCGGGCAGAGTATCCGGCTGTGGCATCCCCCATCGTCCAGGGTCCTCCTCTAGTGGAAGGGTTCCGGGCGAACGCTGTTGCGAGTAGCCCGTATCCTCCCAGCGATGGAGCTGCCCGGCCTGCTCGTGAGCGCTGACTGGCTGCGTGCGAACCTCGACGCGCCCGATCTGGTGGTTGCCGATGTTCGGATGGTGGCTGATGGCGCCGGGCGGGCCGCGTACGAGAAGGGCCACATCCCCGGCGCGGTCTACCTCGACGTGGACGCGGACCTGTCGGCGCCGCCGGAGGGCGACGATCGTGGGCGGCACCCGCTGCCGGACCCGGAGCTGTTCGCCGAGGCGATGCGCCGGTCGGGGGTCGACGAAGACGATGCCGTGGTCGTCTACGACGACGACGACGGCTCGTCAGCCTCGCGACTCTGGTGGTTGCTCGATGCGATCGGTCATCCGGTCGCGCTCCTCGATGGATCGCTCGCAGGATGGGACGGACCGCTGGAAACCGGCCCGCAGGACTTCACGGAGCCCGGCTGGTTCTCGGGTCGTCCTTGGCCGCATGAACGCGTCGTTCGAACACCCGAGGTCGAGGCGATCGTTCGCGAGGGCGGCGCGACCTTGGTCGATGCGCGGGCGGCGTTCCGGTACCGCGGCGAGCAGGAGCCGATCGATCCGGTCGCCGGCCACATCCCCGGGGCGATCAGCGCGCCGTTCGAGGAGCTCGTCGATCCGGCGACGGGGCGTCTGCGCTCGGCGATCGAACTGCGGCGGCGGTTCGAGGAGCTCGGGATCGACCGGGCCGAGGACGTCATCGCGTTCTGCGGATCCGGCGTGACCGCAGCCCTCGACGTGCTTGCGTTGCGTTACGCCGGGCTCGGGCGGGCACGGCTGTACGAGGGCTCGTGGTCGGGATGGATCGCCGGCGGCACGCGGCCGACCGCCACCGGTCCCGAGCCGGGCTGAGGCCCCTCACCTTCCGGAACCGCGACGGACCTCCGCTAGGCTCGATGTCGTGAAGATCGTCACCTGGAACGTGAACTCGATCCGCCAGCGCCTGCCGCGGGCGCTCGCCCTGCTCGAGCGCTACGAGCCCGACGTCGTGTGCCTGCAGGAGACCAAGGTGATCGACGAGGACTTCCCGGTCGCGGAGTTCGCCGACGCCGGCTACACCTCGGCCTCGTTCGGACAGAAGTCCTACAACGGCGTCGCGATCCTCGCCCGCGACCCGGTCGAAGACGTGGTCCGTGGGTTTCCCGGCGATCCGGTCGCGACCGAGTCGCGGATCCTTGCCGCGCGGGTGGGAGGGCTTCACCTCGTGGACGTCTACGCGATCAACGGCAAGGCGGTCGCCACGCCGTCGTACGAGCTGAAGCTCTCGTGGCTCGATGCGCTCGCGAACTGGATCGGCGACACCTACACGCCCGACGACGCCCTGATCGTGACCGGCGACTTCAACATCGCTCCCGACGATCGCGACGTGCACGACGCCGACCTCTGGCGCGGCAAGAACCTCGCGAGCGAGCCCGAACGGGAGCGGATCGGCGCGCTGTTGCAGTGGGGGTTGGTGGACCTGCAGCGACTGCACGCGGATGGACCCGGTCCGTTCACCTGGTGGGACTATCGGATGGGCGCGTTCCACAAGGGCTGGGGGCTGCGGATCGATCTCGCGCTGGGAACGAAGACCGTGGCGGACCGATGTGTCGCCGTCGAGGTCGACCGTGAGGAACGCAAGCCCTCGACCGGCGAGGGGAAGCCGAGCGATCACGCACCGGTGATCGTGACGCTGGCGGATCGGTGACCTATCGGGGCCGCCACCGCGTGGGGTGGACCCGCCGCCGCTTCCTGATGGCGGGAGGTCTGGCGGCCGTGGGTGTCGCGGCCGGCGGGGTCGCGTGGTGGAACCGCACCCCGGAGGAACATGCCCGAGCCCGCGGGAGGGAGCGCTCCGGCGAGCCACGCGAACCGGTGATCGGCGACGAGCCGCTCGTCGTTCCCGAGCCGAGGAACGTGCCGTTCGCCGCGTTCCGCGACCTCGAGTTGGTGGTTCCGTCGGAGAAGGAGATCGCGATCTGCTACCACGAGGCGGTCTACCCGGATGCCCAGACGATGGAGCCGATCGGCACCTGCCGGCGGAACGGGAACCGCACGAAGTTCGATCCGCCGCCGAAGCGTCCGGGACCGCCCTACATCGTGATGAGCTCCCGGGGACGGGGGACGCCGGCGACTTCGGCGGTCGATGTCGTGATGGAGGGGCGCACGCGGGTGCTGGCGCCGGCCACCGGCCGCGTCGCGCGCGTGAAGCGCTACCGGTACGAGGGAACCTTCGACCAGCGGATCGAGATCGCGCCCACCGACGCCCCCGACCTACGGGTCGTGATGCTCCACGTCGACCAGGTGCAGATCCGGGAGGGCGATCAGCTGATGGCGGGGGAGTCGGTGCTCGGCGTCCCGCGCGTCTTCGGGTTCACCCAGCAGGTCGACTACTACATCCCGGGCCGCAACCCGCACGTGCACCTCGAGGTGAAGGTCCCCGAGCCTCGGAGCGGCAACGGCGGCAACGGCGGCAACGGCGGCGGGAACAACTGATCCTGTGAGGTCCGACCCCAGCGTGAGGGGTGTCCTCCTGGGTAGGACGCGGTTCTAGTACGCGGTACTAGTACGGCGTACGAGCCGGGAGGACCCCCACCGCACCCGCGGTCACTCGGTCGCCGGCCCGACCGCGGCGGTCGGTTCCCCGCCGCGCCCCGCGTCCGAGGCTTCGATCCGCCGCTGACGCGCCTCCTCGCTCCGCTTCCACGCCGTGGCCTCGAGCAACACGGCCACCGCGAGGATCGCGCCTCCGACCACCCACATCAGGGCTGCGGCGTCGCGCTGATCGGCCACAGCTCCCGCCCACGGCGCGGGTAGCGCCGCATACCAGACGTACAGCGGGGACTCCTCCGAGAACAGGGCGAGCGAGAGGAACCCACCGGCTGGGATCGCAAGCAGCAGGGAGAAGATCCGCGCCGGATAGCTCACGCGATGCGGCGACGGGTCGGCGCCCACGAGCGGCCACCAATAGACCAGCCCGATACCGAGGAACAGCCCGTGCTCGATCGCGTGCATCCAGGCCGACTCCATCGAGGCCTGATAGATCGGCGAGAAATGCAAGGCGAACGGACCCGTCGCGAACAGCACCCACCCGACGACCGGGTTCGAGAGCACCCGCGCGGCCCGGCTGCGCACCAACGGCTGCCAGAGGCGGCGCCGCGCCGACGGGCTCGCCGACCGCAGCGCGAGGGTGATCGGAGCCCCCAGTGCCAGCAGCGGCGGCGCCACCAGCATCAACAACACGTGCTGGGCCATGTGCACCGAGAACCGCACCTCGGCGTACGCGTCTATCGGCGACGCCAGTGCCACCAGCACCGCGACCAGGCCCGACGCGAAAGCGAACGTGCGACCCGGGTCCCACCGCCACCCGTTGCGCCGGAGCCGGCGGACCCCCGCGATGTACGCGGCCCCGGCGATGACGACCGGCACCACGGCGGCGGGACCGAGGTTCCATCCGGTCCACGGCGCGCTCCAGGTGAACGGGGGTGGGAGCGTCGACGGATCGACGACGACGGAGATGTCCACCCGGCCATCCTGCCACGGCATCGGTCGGCCGACCCTGCGACGGAAGTTGACCCACCCTGTTCGGGCCGGGAGGATGACCGCGATGGCAGAGCGCGCGGTCGCCCTCGAGGGTTCCCGGCAGCGGGTCACCCCGCTCCGGTTCGGAACGATCCTGTTCCTGGCGTCGGAACTGATGTTCTTCGCCGGGCTGTTCGCCGCCTATTTCTCCCTCCGCGCGATCAGCGACCCATGGCCGCCCGAGGCCGTCGAGCTGGACCTGCTCCTCCCGTCGGTGGCCACCGCCCTGCTCGTGCTCTCGAGCTCCACGTTCGTGGGGGCGATGCATGCGCTCGAGCGCGGCGATCACGGGCGGATGCGACGGTGGATCGCGGCGACCGCCGTGCTGGGGACGGTGTTCCTCGCGTCGCAGATCTACGACTGGACCCGGCTGGATTTCGCCGTGGACACCGACGCGTACGGGACGATCTTCTACTCGATGACGGGCTTCCACGCCTTGCACGTGTTCGCGGGGCTGCTGCTGATGGGTGTCTTGTTGGGGCGTGCCGCGCAGGGTGCGTACGCGACCGGCGATCACAGCAGCGCCCACGCGATCGGCTACTACTGGCACTTCGTCGACGTGGTCTGGGTGGGTCTGTTCGCCGTGATCTACCTGATCCGATGACGGGACGGACGCCGCGCGCCTCGACGGGCCGCAGCGACGCCCGCGTGTTCTCCCGCGTCGTCCGCTGGGGACTGCTGATCGCCGTCGCCGGGCAGGTGGGCTTCTGGCTCTTCGGCGCGGCGACCTCGGCGGCGATCACCGACGAGGAGCGACACGGCCAGCAGCTCTACGAGACGAACTGCATGACATGTCACGGGGTCCAGGGCGAGGGGACCGAGGACGGTCCGTCGCTGGAGGGCTCCGGGCCCGCCGCGGTGGACTTCATGCTCTCGAGCGGACGGATGCCCCTCAACCAACCCCAGCAGCAGCCCGTACGGCAGGAACCCGCCTTCACTCGGACCGAGATGGACGCGATGATCGCCTACGTCGCGCTCCTGCAGCCCGGCGGACCCGAGATCCCCACGGTCGACGCTTCCGCGGGCAGCGTCTCGCTCGGCCAGCAGCTTTGGCTGAGCACCTGCTCGTCGTGCCACGGGGCCGCCGCGGTGGGCGATTCGGTGGGCGGCGGGCAGATCGCTCCTTCTTTGGAGGACTTGACCGACGTGCAGATCGCGGAGGCGATCAGGGTCGGTCCCGGCCTGATGCCGCCGTTCAGCGAGGAGACCTACACGCCGCACGAGGTGGACTCGATCGTGCGGTACGTGGACTTCCTGAGGGACAGCGACGATCCGGGCGGGTTCGGTCTCGGCCGGATCGGGCCGGTGACGGAGGGGCTCGCCGCGTTCGTCGTGGGGCTGGGGATCATCCTGCTCGTGATCCGCCTGACGGGCACGAAGGAGTGAGGTTCCCCTGAGCCCGCATCGCCGTCGCAAAGACACACCCGTTGTGGTGGCCTTCTCGCTCGCGATCCTCGCCGGGCTCGGGCTCGCGATCGTCTACTGGCGGGGGGGCCAAACCCAGATCGAGGGAGCGCTGCTCGCCGTCGCCCTGATCGGCATCGGCGGGGGACTGATCTACTGGAGCAAGCAGCTGATGCCACCCGCCGAGGTGACCGAACCGCGTCACACCGGCCCCTCCGCGGACGAGGACCGTGAGGCCGTCGAAGGCTCCCTGTCCGAAGGTGAGGAACGGCTCGCGCGTCGCACCCTGCTGGGGCGCCTGTTGATCGGCGCGGCGGGAGCGCTGGGACTGGCGGCCCTGTTTCCGATCCGCTCGCTCGGACCGAGCCCGGGGGACACGCTCTACCGCACGCCGTGGCGCGCCGGGATGCGGCTGCGCGACGAGACGGGCCGGCTCGTCAAGGTCGACGAACTCGAACAGGACTCGTTCACGACGGTGTTCC
The DNA here is from genome assembly GCA_040881665.1 of Actinomycetota bacterium. Classification (NCBI taxonomy): domain Bacteria; kingdom Bacillati; phylum Actinomycetota; species Actinomycetota bacterium. The sequence goes on along the minus strand of JBBECT010000002.1, from coordinate 68,226 downwards.
CGGAGACCGCACCCGGGTCGGCCGACGGGCAGGCGGTCCTGATCCGCGTGGACCCCTCCGCGCTCCGGCTCCCGGCCGATCGAGCGGACGGGGCGCCCGAGGGTTACGTCTGCTACTCGAAGGTGTGCACGCACCTGGGGTGTCCGATCGGGCTGTATCTGGCTGCAACCCATGAGCTCCGCTGTCCGTGCCACCAGTCGACGTTCGACGTGCTGAGCGGCGCCGAGCCCGTGTACGGACCGGCGGCCCGCCCGCTCCCGCAGCTGTTGCTCGAGGTCGACGACGACGACTACCTCGTCGCGCAGGGCGACTTCACCGGCCCGATCGGTCCGGGTTACTGGACGATCGACAAGGGGCCCGAGGGCTCGGGGGTCGACCCGCTGTGAAGCTCGTGCGCAAGGGGGTCGAGGAGATCGACGACCGCGTCGGCGGCGCGAGCTTCCTGAAGCGTTCGCTCGGCAAGGTGTTCCCCGACCACTGGGCGTTCATGCTCGGGGAGGTCGCCCTATATTCGTTCGTGCTGCTGGTCCTGACGGGCGTGTTCCTGACGTTCTTCTACGAGCCCTCGACCCGAGAGGTGACCTACGACGGTCCGTACCCGCCGCTGCAGGGCGAGCAGATGTCGGCGGCATACGAGTCGGTGATGCGTATCTCCTACGAGGTGCGCGCCGGTCTGGTGATGCGCCAGATCCACCACTGGTCGGCGCTCGTGTTCGTGGCGGCGATCCTGGTCCACATGCTGCGGGTGTTCTTCACCGGGGCGTTCCGCAAGCCCCGGGACATCAACTGGACGGTCGGGTTCACGCTGCTGCTGCTCGGGATGGGCGCCGGCTTCACGGGCTACTCCCTGCCCGACGACCTGCTGTCGGGAACGGGGATCCGGATCGGGTACTCGGCCCTGCTGTCGATCCCCGTGATCGGGGAGTGGGCCGCCTTCCTGTTCTTCGGGGGCGAGTACCCGGCGCCGGCCTTCCTCCGCCGCTTCTACGCGTTGCACATCATGATCATCCCCGGACTGCTGATCGGGGCGATGACCGTGCACCTGATGCTCGTTTGGCGCCAGAAGCACACCGAGTTCGACGGTCCGGGCCGCAGCGAGCACACGGTGACCGGCACGCGACTGTGGCCGAACTACGGGATGAAGGCGCTCGGGTTGATGTTCGTCGTCTTCGGCACGCTCTCGCTGCTCGGAGGCCTGTTCCAGGTCAATCCGATCTGGCTCTACGGCCCATTCGTCCCGTACTCGGCGAGCTCGCCGGCCCAACCTGACTGGTACATGGGCTGGATCGAGGGCCTCGTGCGCCTCGCGCCGAACTGGACCGAGTTCTCGGTGTTCGGCTACCTCGTCGCAGAGCCGTTCATCCCCGCGGTCGTGCTGCCGGGGATCTTCATCACGATCGTCGCCCTGTGGCCGGTGCTGGAGCGGCGGTTCACCGGCGACCATGAGATGCACAACCTGCTGCAACGTCCGCGTGACGCGCCGATCCGCACGGCGCTCGGCGTGGCCGGGGTCACGATCATGGCGGTCCTCACGCTTGCGGGCAGCAACGACGTGCTGGCGAAGTTCCTCCAGATCGAGGTCGACACCCTGAACGAGGTTTTCAAGTGGCTATTGCTGCTTGCGCCGCCGGCCGCCGGGTACCTGACCTACCGGATCTGTCGCGAACTTCGCGACCGGGACGAGCACCCGATCCGGCGGCCGCGCCGGGTCCGCGTACGGTGGAACGCCGAGGGTGGCTTCGACGACGTCGAGGATGACGCGCCGCCCGGCGCCGGGTCCCCGGGAACCCGTCCGGAGGAACGCGTATGAGCGTTCACGCGCGTCGGGTGCTCTCGGCCCTAGTGGTTGCGGTCGGGGCGGCGCTGCTTTCCGGGTGCGCGTCGAGCTTCGGGATCCCCGACGGAGCCACCGAGCAGGGCCGTGACATCAACGACCTGTGGGGGCGCTTCTTCGTCGCCTCGTTGATCGTCGGCGGGATCACGCTCGCGTTGATCGTGATCGCGATCGTGGTCTTCCGGCGCCGCCGAGGTGACGACGCGCTTCCCCGTCAGTCCGAGGGCAACGTTCCGCTCGAGATCGTGTACACGGCGATCCCGATCGCGATCGTGATCGTCCTGTGGTCGTTGTCGATGACGACCGAGAACCGGGTGCTCGACGTGGCCGACGACCCGGACGTGAGCGTGCACGTCGAGGCGTTCGCCTGGGGATGGCGATTCGGCTATCCGCAGGAGGGAGTCGAGCTCGTCAGCGAGCCGGACACTGCAGGCCCGCAGATGGTGCTGCCGGTGGGTCGCACCACCCGGATCCGCCTGACCTCGGACGATGTGATCCATTCGTTCTACGTTCCCGACTTCCTGTTCAAGCGCGACGCGGTGCCCGGTCACGTCTGGGAGTTCGACATCACGCCCGCGGAGACCGGCGTGTTCGAGGGAACGTGCGCGGAGTTCTGCGGGTTGAACCACGCGTTCATGCGGTTCAGCGTCCGGGTCGTCGAGCCGGCCGAGTACGCGTCGTGGCTGCGAACCGCGGCGGACGCGCAGGCGGAGCAGGAGGCCACCCTATGAGCATCACGGCCGAACGGCCGAAGGTGGGAGCCACGCCCGATCCGTCTCACCGACGCCGCGGCGCGATCGTGGAGTGGCTCACGACGACCGACCACAAGAAGCTCGGCGTCCTCTACATGTGCACGGCGTTCTTCTTCTTCCTGGTCGGGGGACTGCTCGCGCTCGGGATCCGGCTCGAGCTCGCGGAGCCCGGCCAGCAGTTCTTCTCGAGCCACACCTATGCGCAGATGTTCACGATCCACGGCACGACGATGATCTTCCTGTTCGCCGCCCCGTTCGGGCTCGGGCTGGCCAACTACCTCGTTCCGCTGCAGATCGGCGCGCCGGACATGGCGTTCCCCCGGCTCAACGCCCTCTCGTACTGGCTGTTCGCGGCCGGCGGGCTGTTGATATTCCTCGGGTTCGGGGCCTCCGGCGGGGCGGCGGGCGCCGGGTGGACGGGGTACGCGCCGCTGTCGGAGGTGCGATGGACCCCCGGCGCCGGGATCGACCTGTGGATCATCGGACTGACGCTCACGAGCATCTCGGGGATCCTCACCGGGCTGAACCTCGTCACGACGGTCGCCCTGCTGCGTGCGCCCGGCATGACGATGTGGCGTCTGCCGGTGTTCACCTGGGACATGCTGACCACGAGTGTGATCATCCTGATGGCGTTCCCACCCGTGGCGACGGCGCTCTCGCTCCTGCTGATCGACCGGCGGCTCGGTGGACACGTGTACGATGCCGCGACCGGGGGCGACCCGATCCTGTATCAGCACTTGTTCTGGTTCCTCGGCCATCCGGAGGTTTACATCGTGATCCTGCCGTTCTTCGGGGTGATCACCGAGATCATCCCGGTGTTCTCGCGCAAGCCGTTGTTCGGCTACTTCGGGTTCATCCTCGCGACGCTTGCGATCGCGGCGCTGTCGATGACGGTGTGGGCGCACCACATGTTCACGACCGGCGCCGTGGACAACCCCTTCTTCTCGGCGATGTCGATGATGATCGCGGTGCCCACCGGCGTGAAGTTCTTCAACTGGATCTTCACGATGTGGGGCGGGAAGATCTCGTTCAAGACGCCGATGCTGTTCGCGATGGGGTTCCTGTTCAACTTCCTGATCGGGGGTGTGACAGGGGTGATCCTGGCCTCGCCCTCGATCGACTTTCACGTGCAGGACACCTATTTCCTCGTCTCGCACTTCCACTACGTGATGATGGGAGGTGCCGCGTTCCTGGTGTTCGCGGCGATCTATTTCTGGTTCCCGAAGTTCACGGGGATCAAGCTGCGGGAGTCGCTCGGGCGCTTGACGTTCGCGCTGATGTTCGTCGGGTTCAACCTGACGTTCTGGCCGCAATTCGTGGTCGGTCTGCGGGGGATGCCCAGGCGGATCGTCGACTATCCCTCCTCGCTCGGCTACGACACCCCCAACCTCGTGTCGTCGATCGGCTCGGGTGTGCTCGCGCTCGGCGTGCTCGTGTTCCTGATCGACCTGGTCGTGTCGCTGCGCCGCCGGGTTCCGGCCGGGGGCGACCCGTGGGGCGGGTACTCGCTCGAGTGGGCCACGAGCTCGCCGCCTCCCGAGCACAACTTCGACCGGGTGCCGCCGATCCGTTCGGTCCGTCCGACCTTCGACCTGCGCCACCCCGAGCTCGCCGATCCCGGCGCCGGGAAGGAGGTCTCCCCGTGAAGACCCTGGCCAAGGCTTTCCTGGGCGTCGGCTTGTTCGCGACCGTCGTCGCGGTCGCCTACTGGTTCGTGGAGCTGTCCGAGGAGGAGGGGCGCGTCCTGCTCGCCGTCTGGGTTCTGATGACCGCGACGGTCGCCGGTTACCTGATCTACCACGGGGTCTTCCGCGACCGGCAGGCGGCGCCCGGTGATGATGCAACCGCACTGCCGGAGGACGCGGCGGGTCGCGAGGTGGGTGCGTTCCCGTTCTCGAGCATGTGGCCCATCGTGTTCGTTGCCGGGGTCGTGGTGCTCGGAGCGGCGGTGATCTTCGGGCTGCTCCTGTCGCCGGTGGGTCTCGCGATCGTGACGATCGCGGTGCTGGGGCTGATGCGCGAGAGCAGAGCTTGAGCGACGGAACCACCCCCCGCCCGCCCGACCCCGCCTCGGCACCGTCGGGCTCCCTGCGGCGTCGGATCCTGACGCGGGTCGCATTCCTGCTCGTGGCGGCGGTAGCGCTCTACATCCTGTGGCCGTCGCTCGCCAAGGTGTTCTCGGCGGTGCCCGACCTCGACGAGATCGCCCCGGGGTGGTTCCTCGCGATGCTCGCCCTCGAGGCGGCGAGCTTCGCCGCGATGTGGGTGCTGCTCGCGATCACGCTGCGCTCGCGCAAGTGGTTCGCGATCGGAACGGCGCAGCTCGCGGGGAACGCGGTCGGCCGGGTGGTTCCCGGGGGCGCGGCCGCGGGCGCCGCGGCGCAGTACACCCTGATGGTCCAGGGCGGCGTCGAGGCGACGCGGGTGGGAACCGGCGTCACGGCCGCGTCGTTGATCAGCACGGCGACGATCTTCGCCCTCCCACTGCTGTCGGTGCCCGCGGTGCTCGCGAGCGCGGGGATCCCCGACGGGCTCGTCCACGCGGTGTGGCTCGGTGGTGCCGTGCTCGGGCTGGCGTTCGCCGCGGGGGCGATGCTGCTGTTCCGCGACCGGCCGGTCGAGCGGGTCGGGCATGCGATCGCGTGGGTCCTCCGGCGGATGCGTCGTCCGGCCTCGGGCGAGCAGCTGGCGGAGCGGCTCGTGGACGAACGGGATCTGCTGCGCACGACGCTGCGCTCGGACTGGTGGAAGGCCGTCTTGGCCTCCCTCGCGAACTGGCTCCTGGACTACCTCGCGCTGCTCGCGGCGCTGACCGCTGTGGGCGCGCGTCCGGACCCGCCGCTCGTGCTGCTCGCCTACGCGTCGTCGATGGTCCTCGGCATGATCCCGCTCACCCCCGGCGGGCTGGGCTTCGTCGAGGCGGGGCTGACGGGAACCCTCGCCCTGGCCGGAGTCAGCGGTGCGGAAGCGGTCCTGGCGATCCTGGCCTACCGTTTGGTCTCGTACTGGCTCCCGATGCCGGTGGGTGGCATCGCGTACTGGCTCGCCCGGCGCCGTTCGGGCGCGAAACCGCTGCCCGCGAACTGATCCGCTCAGCTCACACGGGGCGGTCGTTGTCGCGGCGGTAGCGGCGGATCAGGGCGTTCGTCGAGGAGTCGTGCGTCAGGTCGGGAACTTCGGCCGCTCCGAGCTCGGGGATCACACGGTTCGCGAGGATCTTGCCGAGCTCGACCCCCCACTGGTCGAAGGAGTCGATCGACCAGATCGTGCCCTGGACGAAGACGTGGTGCTCGTAGAGCGCAATCAGTTTGCCGAGTGTCTCGGGCGTCAGCTCGCGGGCGAGCAGGGTCGTGGTGGGCCGGTTCCCCTCGCACACCCGGTGGGGGATCTGCGCCTCGGGAACCCCGGCGGCCCGGAGCTCGTCCGCGCTCCGGCCGAACGCCAGCGCTTCGGTCTGGGCGATCAGGTTCGCGGTCAGGAGGTCGTGGTGGTTGCCGACCTCATTCAGCGTGCGGGTGAACCCGATGAGATCGCACGGGATCAGGCGCGTCCCCTGGTGGATCAGCTGGTAGAAGGCGTGTTGGCCGTTCGTGCCGGGCTGTCCCCATACGATCTGCCCGGTGTCGTGGTCGACGGGGACGCCCTCGAGCGTCACGTGCTTGCCGTTGCTCTCCATCTCGAGCTGCTGCAGGTAGGCGGGGAACCGCCCGAGGTAGTGGTCGTAGGGGAGCACCGCGAGGGTCTGCGCGCCGAAGAACGTCGCGTACCACACCGAGAGCACCCCCATCAGCACGGGGAGGTTTCGCTCGAACGGCGCCGAGCGGAAGTGCTCGTCGATCGCGTGGAACCCATGGAGCATCTCGCGGAACCGCTCGGGTCCGATCGCGATCATCAGCGACACTCCGATCGCAGAGTCGACCGAGTAGCGGCCGCCGACCCAGTCCCAGAACCCGAACATGTTGTCGGTGTCGATCCCGAACCCCGCCACGCCCTCGGCGTTGGTCGAGACGGCGACGAAGTGCTTCGCGACCGCCGCTTCGTCGCCGCCCAGTCCCGCGAGCAGCCAGTCGCGAGCGCTCGTGGCGTTCGTCAGGGTCTCGAGCGTGCTCCAGCTCTTGGAGCACACGACGAAGAGGGTTTCCGCGGGGTCGAGGTCACGCGTCGCCTCGACGAGGTCGGTCCCGTCGATGTTCGAGATGAAACGGAACGTCATGTCCCGTCGCGCGTAGTGTCGCAGCGCCTCGTAGGCCATCACGGGCCCGAGGTCCGAGCCACCGATCCCGATGTTGATCACGTTGCGGATCGGCTTGCCGGTGTGCCCGGTCCATGCGCCCGAGCGGATCCGCTCGGCGAGCCCCGCCATCCGGTCGAGGACGGCGTGCACCTCCGGGACGACCTCGGCGCCGTCGGCCACGAGCTCTGCGTCGCGCGGCGCCCGAAGGGCGACGTGGAGCACCGCGCGGTCCTCCGAGACGTTGATGTGCTCCCCGGCGAACATCGCGTCGATCCGTGCCCGCAGGCCGGACTCCTCGGCGAGCCGAACCAGGAGACGGAGGGTCTCGTCGGTCGCCCGATGCTTGGAGTAGTCCAGGTACAGGCCCTCGGCCTCGAGGGCCATGCGGGTTCCCCGGCCCGGATCCTGGGCGAACAGCTCCTTCAACGTCCGGGGGGCGAGCTCGGCGTGGTGCTCCTCGAGCGCACGGTACGCAGGACGCAGGCGCAGTCGTTCCGTATCCAGGGTCGGATCCCTCCTCGCGCCGAAGTATGCGGAGTTTACCGACCTCGGACGTAACTCGGATAACTCGGGGTAACTCTTGTATACATCGACCTATCGGGCGAGCCGCCCGAGGTCGCGGTCGGTGAGGGCGGCGACGTCGGCGATCGCGTCGACGGTCACGTCCGCCGCGGGGTAGGCGCCCACGATGTCCGGGTCGAGGGCGTAGTGCCCCTGGCGGACGAACACGGTCGTGACCCGTTCAGCCCACGCCTGCTTGATCACCGTGAGGATGCGCAGCTTGTCGTCGAGCACGACGTAGCGCTCGGCGGGGAATCGGCGCTCGACGTACGCGAGCTGTTCCTCCTTGTGCACGTAGATCAACACGTTCCCGGCGACCGCGTCCCACAGCCCCGAGCGCACGATCTTGCGCGGCTGGAAGACCGCGTCGCCGTCGGAGAGGATCGCGGTCGTTCCGAGCCGCTCGAGCCGGCGCACGGCGTCGAGCGCCCCGGGGAGCACGCGCTCGGCGAAGGGGTAGTCGACGAGCCAGGACGACATCTCGAGCACGCGCGGATCGTGCAGGTTCGTGAGCCGATAGCGCTGGAGGGCGCCGAGGTAGTCGGCGAAGCCCTCGTCCTCGCGGATCTGCTCGAAGATCTCGAAGTACCGCTCGCGGAGCGGAACGCCGAACGTCGCATCCAGGTGCGCCCGCAGGTCGGCGGTGACCCGGTCGTTGTCCAGCAGCGTGTCGTCGACGTCGGTCAGGGCGACGACGCGCTCGCGATCGGCCACGCGCGGGTCAGTCCATGTCCGGCGCGTGCCAGCCGCCGACGTGCTCGGTCAGTTCGTCGGCTTCGGCCGGACCCCAGCTCCCCTTCGCGTAGGGGACAACGGGCACCGCGTCGTCGAGGATCGGGTCGACGATCCGCCAGGCGGCTTCGACGGTGTCCTGCCGTGCGAACTGGGTCTGGTCGCCGCGTGCCGCCTCGTGGAGCAGTCGCTCGTAGGGAGGAAGGTCGTCGGAGGGCCGGTTCGCGAAGTCGACGTCGACGTCCTCGCCCACGAGCCCCGCCGCCTGCTGCTTCGCCCGGGCGTCGAGCGAGATCTTGAACCCGGGCGTCACCTGGAACCGGAACATGTTCGGGTGCCCCTTGGCCACGTCGGGGAACACCGTCGAGGGAGGCCGCTTCAGCTCCACGGCGACCTCGGTGGTCGTCACCGGGAGGCACTTGCCCGCGCGGATCAGGAACGGAACGCCCTGCCAGCGCCAGGTGTCGACGTGGAACCGCATCGCGACGTAGGTCTCCATCGTGGAATCGGCACGCACCCCCTCGACCGATCGGTATCCCTCGTACTGCCCGCGAACGACGTCGCGGGGCCGGAGCGGGGAGATCGTCTCCATGATCTTCGCCCGCTCGTTGCGGATCGAGTCCTGTTCGGCGCTCGCGGGCGGTTCCATCGCGACCATCGCCGTCAGCTGGAGTAGGTGGTTCTGCACGACGTCCCGGACCGCGCCGACGGAGTCGTAGAACGCGCCTCGATCGGCCACGTCGAAGTCCTCGGCCATCGTGATCTGCACGCTGTGGACGTATCGCCGGTTCCACACGGGTTCGAGGAACGTGTTCGCGAACCGGAAGTAGAAGAGGTTCTGAACCGGGTCCTTCCCGAGGTAGTGGTCGATCCGGAAGATCGAACGCTCGTCGAACACCGAGTGGAGCACCCCGTTCAGGCGCCGGGCGCTGGCGAGGTCGTGCCCGAACGGCTTCTCGACGACGACGCGGGCATCCTTCGCGGACTCGCTCGACCCGAGCGCCTCGATCACCACGGGGAACAGGCTGGGAGGGATCGCGAGGTAGTGCATCGGCCTGCGGGCATCGCCCAGCTTCGTGCGCAGGTCCGCGAACGTCGCGGGATCGTTGTAGTCCCCGTCCACGTACCGCAGCAGTTTCATCAGCGTGGCGAACGCGTGCTCGTCGAGCCCGCCCGGATGGGCCGTTACGCTCTCGCGCGCTCGCTTGCAGAGATCGTCGAGGGTCCACCCGGCCTTCGCGACGCCGATCACCGGGATGTCGAGCGTGCCGTGACGGACCATCGACTGCAGCGCGGGGAAGATCTGTTTGTAGGCGAGGTCGCCCGTCGCGCCGAAGAACACGAGGGCGTCGGCCTGGGCGTCATGGCTCACGAGGAGCCGTCCTCGAGCTTCTCGAGGTGACCGCCGAACCCGAACCGCATCGCCGACAGCACCTTGTGCTCGAACTCGGCGGCCTCGCGGCTCGTGAACCGGTCGAACAGAGCGGCGCTGATCACCGGGACCGGCACCCCTTCGTCCACGGCCGCGAGCACGGTCCAGCGGCCTTCACCCGAGTCCGAGACGCGTCCCTCGAACCCTTCGAGCGTCGGGTGTTCCGCGAGTGCTTCCGCCGTCAGGTCGAGCAGCCACGAGGAGACGACGCTGCCTCGACGCCAGACCTCGGTGATGTCGGGCAGGGAGAGGTCGTAGCGATACAGGTCGGGATCGCGCAGCGGCGTGGTCTCGGCGTCAACGTCGCGCGTCCGGTTGCCGACGTCGGCGTTCTCGAGCACGTTGAGTCCCTCGGCGTAGGCGGCCATCAGGCCGTACTCGATCCCGTTATGCACCATCTTCACGAAGTGGCCGGCGCCGTTGGGACCACAGTGCAGGTAGCCCTGCTCGGCCCGGGAGGGATCCCCGGTGCGGCCCTCGGTGCGCGGTGCGGCGTCGACGCCGGGCGCCAGGGCCGCGAACACGGGATCGAGGCGATCGACGATCGCGTCCTCGCCGCCGATCATCATGCAGTAGCCGCGATCGAGACCCCAGACGCCGCCGCTCACCCCGACATCGACGTAGTGCAACGACTTCGGGGCGAGATCCTTCGCCCGGCGCAGGTCGTCGTGGTAGTAGGAGTTCCCGCCGTCGATCACGGCGTCGTCGGCCTGCAGCAGGGGAACGAGGCCGGCCAGCGTCGGATCGACGACCGCGGCCGGGACCATGAGCCACACGTGACGGGGAGGGGAGAGGGCGCCGACGAACTCCTCGAGCGAGCCTGCCCCCGTGGCCCCGTCGGCGACCAGGGTCTGCACCGCTGGGGGATGGACGTCGTAGACGACGCACTCGTGCCCGCTTCGGTGCAGGCGGCGCACCATGTTCGCGCCCATCCGTCCGAGTCCGATCATGCCGAGCTGCATCCGGTTGATCCCTCCCCGCGTCGGTGCGCACGACGATAGAGCATGAAGGAGCCTCGAACACGGTGGCGGGGAGTGTCGGAGGGGCCGGCCGACGTGCCGGTCAGGAGACGAACAGGCCGCGTGATGTCCAGTCGATCCCGTCGATCCCCGGGCCGCTGATCGGCGTGGCCGGTCCGTCGGGAACGCCGTTCGTGAACGGGGCGGAGGCGAGCCGGTCGGCGGCGTCGACCACGAAGAGCTGCCCGTCAGCCATCGTCATGCCCTGCAGCGAGCCGTAGTCGATCCCATTCGCGCCGGAGGTATCGGCGACGTGCAGGACCGCACCGACGATCCTCGAGGAGGGGGTGAAGTAGCGGTAGTACAGGCGCGGCTCTCCGGCGACGGTGTAGTACAGGCGCCCCTGATCGAAGAACATCCCGGTCGCGTTCATCAGATGGCGATCGAACCGGGGGACGGGAAGGTTCGTGCCGGGGATGCGGAACGCGCTGGCCGGATCCCGGCTGTCCAGGTCGTACAGCTCGACCGTCTGGGCCGGGCCGGTGTTCGTCCCGTCGAAGGTTCGCGCGATCAGCCGCCCGTCGTCTCGGCCCGTGTACAGCACCCCGCTCACCTCGAAGGATCCTCGTGCGGTGGCCCAGTTCACGCCGGGCGCGACCGTCGATGGCGAACCGAGGTCCGATCCGTCGAACGAGCGGCGCACCATGTTGCCGTCGCTGCGGCGTAGCTCGTAGAGCTGGCCGGGAAGGGTGCCGACCACGCTGGGCGGAACGCTCCTGCCGCCCGCGAGCGGGAAGAACCCGACGCGGGAGTGGAACTCACCTCCGAGCCCGTCCGTGTCACTGCCGACCCACATCCCCTGGGAGGTCGGAACGAACGAGAACACCCCGACACCGCGATCGCGTGTGGGGTCCCAGTTCAGCGGGAGCCCGTTGAGGGGGTCGAGGGCCGCGATGCCCTCCCGCGGTACGGCTCCCGCACCCGCGGCGTTGGATGCATAGGGGTTGTTCCACCAGCGGAAGTGCCCGCCGACATACACCGCGGTTCCCGTCGTCGAGACCGAGTAGATCGTGTCCCCGCCGGTCCAGTCGATCCACGTGGGCTGCACGTTCAGGCTCTTGGCTCCCAGCTCCCAGCGCGAGGCGCTGTCGCACAGGAGGGTGGGGCGCCAGGCGCCGGTCGTGACGACCACGAAATAGCGCCCCTGCGGGTCGACGTCGACATCCCGCATGTAGGAGTCGAACGCCGGCGAGCATTCCTCCTCGAACCCGCGCGCACGCCAGTGAACCACCCTCGCCGGTGCCTTCGCGATGTTCAGGACGGCGACCTGGGAGCGGATCCTGCCGTTCACGCGCGTGAAGTTCCCGACCGCCACGAGCCGTCGTCCGGCGGGGTTCGCATCGATCTTGCGCACCGCCTGCGTCCCCTGTCCCAGGAACGGCTGCGTGAACGGCACGTTCACGCCGGGGTCGATCGCGCCCGTGGCGACGTCCACGGCCGCGAGCCCTTCGCGGTCCACCCCCTCGACCCCGTGGAACGCCCCCGCCACGAAGAGCCGCTGCCCGACCACGAGCAGGTCGAGGACCTTGGCGTCGAAGTCGGCTTCGAAGGCTTGGTCGAGGGCCCCGTCGCTCGCGCGGATCCGAGCCACCTTCCGCCGCGATTGCCCGTCGATCGTGTTGAAGCTGCCGCCCACGAGCACGTGGGCGCCATCGGGCGCCGGCTGGAGTGATTCGACCACGTCGTCGGGTCGAGGGTTGAAGTCGGTGTCGATCCGGCCGGTCGCCGCGCTGAAGGCGAACAGGTTGCGGCGCGTCAGCACCGTCTGGGAGCCTTGGTTGCGGACCTCGCTGAACGTTCCCCCGACGACCACCTGGTCGCCGACCTGCGCGATCGCGCGGACCTGGCCGTCGAGCACGTGCGGAGTGATGTCGATCGGGTTCTCGGAGACGAGGATCGGGTGCCCGACGGGCTGCGCCTTCGCGACCGGGGCGATCATGCCCGCCGTCAGGATCGTCGCGACCCCGAGGATGGAACCGAGCTTCTTCGCGAGCACTTTTCCCCCATTGGAGTTGGCACCGGCGACGGTCCGTCGTCGCCGCTCCGACACATGTTCGCCCGCGTCGATTCTGTACCCCGATCGGGGGACCGTGAAGCCTCCCGGACGGTTTCTCCTCCGGAACGACCCGGAGGAACTAGTTCGGCTCGCCGTCGGCCACCACGTCGTCCCAGTTCGCGGTGGCGGTCTTGCTGTTCGTGTCACCGATCTGGATCCGGCCGATGTCGGTGGTCCCGACGTCGGCCTGCCAGGCGTCGACGATCTTGGTGCCGTTCAGGTACAGGTCCCAGGTGCTCGTGGTCCCGACCTCGCCGCACATCTCCAGCTCGTTCCATCCGGTCGGAAGCGTTGTCCCCGACAGCTTCTGGGTGGCGGCCAGCTCGGAACGCAGGACGAGGACGTTCGAGCTGTTCACATAGGTCTTCGTGACCTTCCCATCGCCGGCGGTCCGAACGCGGAGCAGGTCGAGGCCGCTGGTGCCGCGGTCGAAGACGCGGATCCGGGCGCTCATGCAGATCTCATCGACCGGCGCCGGGAGGTTCACACGCAGCGACGCGTTGTTGCCGGCCGTCTCGTAGCGGGCGCTCGGCGGAGCGAGGCCCCCCTGGGAGTTATCGATCGTCATCTGGTCGATGTCGTCCCACGCGGCGAGGTTTCCCGACGAGAAGTCGTCGGCGAACAGCACGCCGCCGGTCGTGATCGGAGCGGACGCGGCGCTCGTGGCCGTGTTCCCGGCCTCGTCCTCGACCTCGATCACGTAGGTGTGGGTCGATCCCGGATCCAGTCCCGTATCGGTGAAGGGGATCGTTCCCGTTGCCGCGGAATCGAACTCGCCGACCGGCGTGGGATCGCCGTCCCGAAGGACCCGGTAGGTGAGCGTCGTGCTGCGGTCGTCGGTCGCCGCCTGCCATTGGAGGTCGATCTTCGTCTTGCCGTTCGCGACCCCGGTGGGCGTTCCGAGCCCGGTCGGATCGAGGGTGTCGGGGCCGAGCACGGTGACCTGGTTCGAGACCGCGCTCGTGGCGGTGTTCCCGGCCGCGTCCTCGACCTCGACGGTGTAGGTGTGCTGGGCCCCCGGCGTCAGGCCCACGTCGGTGTGGGTGACCTGGCCCTGGTCCGCGGTGTCGAACTCGACGATCGGGGCCGGGGTGCCGTTGCGGAAGACGCGGTAGGTCAGCACGTCCGATCCGGAATCGGTCGCCGCCTGCCAGGCGAGGTCGACCTCTCCCTCGCGCACGCTCGCTGCCGTGGGCGTTCCCGGCGTCGAGGGCGGGAAGGTGTCGACGAGCTGATCGAGGACGAAGAGCCCGCGCGCCGTCCACGTCTCGCCGTCGATCCCGGGGCCGCTGATCGAGGTCGGGGGTCCGCTGGGGTCTCCGTTCCCGAAGTCCGCCTCGGACAACACGCCGGAGGCGTCGACCAGGAAGAGGGAATCGCCGGCCATCGTCATCCCGCGCACCCCGCCCCAGTCGATGCCGCTCTCGGCGGTGGTGTCCGCGACGTGCAGCATCGCGCCGACGACGCGCGACGACGGCGTGAAGTACCGGTAGTACAGGCGTGGGTCGCTCTGCACCGTGTAGTAGAGACGCCCCTGGTCGAAGAACATCCCGGTGGCGTTGGTCAGGTGCACGTCGAGGCGCGGGACGTTCAGGGTGGTGCCGGGGATACGGAACGAGCTTCCCGGCGCGATCACGTCGAGGTCGTGCAGGTCCACGGTCTGCGCGGCACCGAGCGTGGTTCCGTCGAAGCTGCGAGCCAGCAGTGTGCCGTCGCTCCACCCCGTGTAGAGCGTGTCGTTCACCGTGAAGGCCCCGCGGGCCGAGTTCCAGTTGACGGCGGTCGTCTTCTTCACGCGCGGGCCCAGCGTCGTCCCGTCGAAGGCGTAGCGGAACAGCTGGCCCTGGTTCGTCCGGCGCATCACGTAGAGGTCGTTCGGCAGCTGCGGGACGTCGCTGGGCGGCACGGTCACGCCGCCGGCGAGGGGAAGGAACCCGATCTTCTCGTGGTTCTCGTGCCCGAGCGTGTCGGTGTCGCTGCCCACCCACAGTCCCGCATCGGTCGGAACGAACGAGAACACGCCCACACCCCGATCGCGTCCCGGGTCCCAGTCGAAGGGAAGCCCGTTGACCGGGTCGAGAGCGGCGATCCCCTCGCGGGGGACGGCCCCGGCGCCCGCTTGGTTCGAGGTGTAGGGGTTGTTCCACCAGCGGAAGTGCCCGCCGACGTACACCGCATGGCCGCTGAGCGAGACGCTGTAGGTCGTGTCTCCGCCCGCCCAGTCGATCCAGGTCGGCAGGATCGAGGTGCCCGTGACGTTCAGTTCCCAGCGAGACACGGTGTCGCAGAGCAGGTTCGGCCGCCAGGCTCCGGTGGTCGTGACCGCGAAGTAGGTTCCGTCGGGGGAGACGTCGACATCGGTGGGGTAGGAGTCGAACGCGCCCGAGCACGTCGGTTCGAACGAGCTCGTCTTCCAGTTCGCGAGCTTGGCCGTGGGCTCGGCCAGGTTCAGCACGGCGAGCTGCACGCGAGCCTTCCCGTTCACGCGCCTGAAGTTGCCGATCGCGACGAGCCGGCTGCCGTCGGGGGACAGGGCCATCTGCGCCACCTCGGAGTCACCCTCGAACGCCTGCGTGAACGGGAGGTTCACGTTTGGGTCCACGGCGCCGGAGTTCAGGTCGAGGGCGGCGAAGTGGCTGCGCAGCGAGCCGGTGGAGCCGTTCACCGTGGTGAACGCGCCGGCGACGTAGAGACGGTCGTTGGCGACCTCGAGGTCGAGCACCTCGGCGTTGAAGTTTGCCTCGAACGCCGTGATCAGGTTGCCGGTGCTCGCGCTCAGCTTCGCGACCTTGCGCCGCAGCGTGCCGTTGATGTTGTTGAAGACGCCGCCGAGATAGACGGCCTGCCCGTTCGGCGACAGGACCAGGGACTCGATCACGCCGTCCACGTTCGGGTTGAAGTCGGGGTCCACGACTCCCGTCGTGGCGTCGAAGGCGAAGATGTTGCGGCGCGTCAGGAAGGTCGAGGTCCCCGAGTTCCGCACCTGGTCGAAGTTGCCGGCAGCGATGACTAGGTTCCCGGTCTGGACGATCGCGTTGACGCGCCCGTCGACCACATGCGGGGTGTCGTCCTGCGGGTTCTCCGACGTCAGGCCCGGGTGCACGACGGGCTGGGCTGCAGCGGGGACCGCCGGGAGGGCGAGGGTCAGGAACGCGATGGCGACGACCGTGCTGCGGATGCTCTTCGCCACCAGATCGGCTCCTGTAGGACTCGATGCGTGCGGTCGACCCCGAGCGGGACCGGACGCCCGGAGAGTTCCCCCGAAGCGCACATGGTAGCCCCGGACGGGGGATACGGCATCGGGCGGAAGCCCCAGGACCTACGGTCCCCGGGCGGCTAGAGGCGCCGGCTGCCCCGGCAGGGTAGGTTCAGGGTCGGACAGGGGCGGTAGCTCAGTCGGTTAGAGCAGCGGACTCATAATCCGTCGGTCGCAGGTTCGAGCCCTGCCCGCCCCACCCCACACGGTAGGGTTCTCGCTCATGGCCGGGCCAGGGAACCGTTCTCGACTCGTCCTGCTGAGCTTCCTGATGCTGTTCGTGGAGCTCGGCCTGATCCGGTGGGGCGGCGCGTACAACGTCTACCTGTCGTTCTTCACGAACTTCGTCCTGCTCGCGAGCTTCCTGGGGATCGGGGTCGGGTTCCTGCGCGCGGGGGCCGATCGGGACCTGTTCCGGTTCGCTCCGCTGGCTCTCGCCGTCCTCGTGCTCTTCATCGCCCTGTTCCCCGTGCAGGGCGGCCGTATAGACGGGGTGCTGCAGGTCGTGGGCGGGTTCGGGTGGCCGGCGCTGCCCAAGTGGGTGTCGTTGCCGGTCATGTTCGTCCTCGCGTTCGTCGTGATGGCCACGATCGCCGAGGGCGTGGCTCGGACCTTCGCGCGGTTCTCACCGCTGGAGGCCTACCGACTCGACATCCTCGGCAGCATCCTCGGCATCGTCGCGTTCTCCGTGCTCGCCTTCGCGGGTCTGCCCCCCGTGATCTGGGGACTGGCGGTCGTTGCCGTCCTGATCGCGGCGAACCTGCGGACCGCGTTCGCGGTCGGTTCGCTCGCAGTGTTCCTCGTGGTCCTCGCCACGCTCTCGCTCGCGGCACGGACCTCGTGGTCGCCCTACCAACGCATCTCCCTGTCGGAGACGGCCGAGGACGGCAGCATCGACATCAGCGTCAACGGTCGTCCGCATCAGCGGATCATGCCCCTGTCCTACCTGCGGGCCGAGCAGCAGTTCCGCTTCGAACCGTACGAACGCTCTCCCGACAATCCTCTGCGGAACGTCCTGATCGTCGGCGCGGGCAGCGGGAACGACGTCGCGATCGCGTTGTCGCAGGGCGCGCAGCACGTCGATGCGGTCGAGATCGATCCGACGCTCGCCGATCTCGGGCGGGAGCTGCATCCGGATCTCCCGTACGGCGATCCGAGGGTCTCGGTGCACGTGCAGGACGCGCGGGCGTTCCTGCACGACACCGACACCCGGTACGACCTCGTGCTGTTCGCGATCCCGGACTCGCTGACGGCGCTGGCCGGCCAGTCCTCGCTCCGCCTGGAGAACTACCTGTTCACGCGCGAGGCGATCGAGGAGGTGCGCGACCACCTGACCGGCGAGGGTGTCGTGTCGATGTACCACTACTTCCTTCCGAGCGTCGTGGACCGCTACGCCGACACCCTGGACGGCGTGCTGGGCTCGCCGCCCTGTGTCGACGTCTCGCCCGGGGCGGGGCCGCGCCCGCGGGTCGCCCTGACGGCCGGGGTGGGAGCTTCGAACGTGGTCTGCGAGGAGGTCTGGAAGCGCCCCGCGACGAGCCCGGTGCCCGATACCGACGACTTCCCGTTCCCCTACCTCGCCGAGCGTGGGATCCCCGGGTTCTACCAGCTGGCGCTCGTGGCGATCCTGCTCGCCTCGGCGCTCGCGATCCGGCTGTCGGGGGCGCGCTTCGGGCAGATGCGGCCGTACCTGGACCTGTTCTGCATGGGGGCGGCGTTCCTGTTGCTCGAGACGATGAACGTCGTCCGGTTTGCCTTGCTGTTCGGCACGACGTGGTTCGTGAACGCGCTCGTGTTCGCCGGCATCCTCGTCTCGGTCTACCTTGCGGTGGAGATCACCCGCCGGTGGCCCGTCCGGCGGCCTCGGCTGCTGTACGTGCCGCTGTTCGCGTCGATCGCGATCGCGTGGGCGATCCCGCCGGGTGCGCTGCTGGGCCTCGATCTCGTGCCGCGGTTCGCCGCCGCCGTGGCGCTCGGGTTCGCGCCCGTGATGTTCGGGAACCTGATCTTCGCGGATCGGTTCCGCGACGTGGGGTCGTCCACGATCGCGTTCGGAACGAACCTGTTGGGAGCGATCGCGGGTGGGGTCCTCGAGTACGGCGCGCTGATGGTCGGCTACCGCGCTCTGTTCGTGCCGGTCGCGGTCCTCTACGCCCTCGCCCTGGTCCTGGGCCGCTCACATCTCGGGCGCTCGAGTGACGCGGGCTCGGGCCGGATCGTTCGCGAGCCTGTCGGATACACGTCGGGGGGCGTCCCGGCCACCGAGGCCTGACGCAACTCCGGGTTCGTGTGTGCTACTCGGGAACGGTGTCGACGATCACGTCGTCCCACCCCGCGGTGACCGTCTTGCTCAGGGTGTCGCCGATCTGGACGCGTCCCACACCGAGGGTGCCGGTGTCCGCCTGCCACGCGTCGACGACCTTCGACCCGTTCAGGTACAGGTCCCAGGTCGAGGTCGGTCCCGGTGAGCCGCACAGCTCGATCTCGTTCCATCCCGCAGGCAGGCTCGTCGAGGAGTTCTTCTGCGTTGCGGCGAAGTCGCTCCGGATGAAGAGCACGCCGGCCGCGGACACGTAGCTCTTGACGAGCTGTGTGTTTCCCGGCCCGCGGAGGCGCAACAGGTCCAGGGCGGAGCCGCCGGTGCTCTGCACGTTGACGCGCGCGCTGACGCAGGCGGTCGCGAGCGCGTCGGGGAGGGTGACGAACGCGTTCGCACTTTCGGAGACCGTTTCCATCTTCGCGCTCGGAGCCGAGGGGCTGCCGTCGGTCGCGTCGATCGACATCCGCACAGAGTTCGTCCACTTCGAGAAGTCCTCGGTCGAGAAGTCGTCGGAGAACACGATGCCCAGCGTGGCGACCGGCTCGGACGGATCGCTCGGGGCGCTCGTGTTGTCGGCCTCATCGGTCGCATCCACGGTGTAGGTATGAGTGCTCGCGGGCTCGAGCCCCGTGTCGGTGAAGTTCACGAGACCGTCGGCACTGGTGATCTCGCCGACCGGCGTGGGATCCCCGTCGCGGAACACGCGGTAGGTGATCTGCGCGCTGTGATCGTCGCTCGACCCCGCCCACCACAGGTCGATCTTCGTCTTCGACAGCGCGGTGGCGTTCGGGATGCCCGGAACGGTCGGCGGGGTCGTATCGGGGGCCAGCACCTGGATCGGCGCGGACGCCGGGCTCTCGGCGGAGGCGTTGTCGAGCTCGTCCCGCGCGTCGACGGTATAGGTGTGCGTCGCGCCGGGAACGGCGGTCGTGTCGGTGAACGTCACGGTCGTCGTCGACGAGCTGGACACCTCTCCGACCGGCGTCGGCTCGGCGTCCCGGTAGACGCGGTAGGTCAGGTCATCGCTCGTTTCGTCGTCGGACGCTCCCCACTCCAGGTCGACCTCGCCGATCCGCGTGCTCGTCCCGCTCGGTGTCCCGGGGATCGACGGGGGAACCGAGTCCGGTGCCTCCACAGTGATCGGATCCGAGGCCGGGCTCTTCGCGGAGGCGTTGTCGGTCGCGTCTCGCGCGTCGACGGTGTAGGTGTGCATCGCGCCGGCAACGGCAGTCGTGTCGGTGAATGTCACCGTGGACTTCGACGAGCTGTCGACCTCGCCGACCGCGACCGGGTCTCCGTCGCGATAGATCCGGTAGGTCAGGCTGTCGCTGACGGTGTCGTCCGAGGCCGCCCACTGCAGGTCGACCTCCCCGATCCGCGTGCTGGTCCCGCCCGGCGTACCCGGGACCGTGGGGGCGTTGGTGTCGACGGCTTGTGCGAAGGCGAAGATGCCGCGCGAGGTCCAGTCGTAGTTGTCCGGGGTGCCCGACCCTCCGACCTGGACGGAGGACCCCGTGGGCTTCGAGCCGTTCCACGCGACGCGGTACAGCTTCCCGTCCGTGAGGGCGTAGTACAGGTTGCCGTTCGCGAGGGTGACGCCGCGGACGTTGTTCCAAGCGACGCCGTCGGCGGTGGTCGACGCCACGAAGAGCTCGGCACCGACTATGTCGCTCTCGGGATTGAAGTGACGCGCGTACAGGCGGGAATCTCCCGAGATCGTGTAGTAGAGGCGGCCGGCGTCGTAGAACATCCCTGTCATGAGCTTCAGGTGATCGCTGAACTTCGGGATCGTCGTGGTCGTACCCGGGATCTTGAACCTCGTTCCGGGCGTCGTGTCGACACCCGCTATCGGCACCAGTTGCGCTGCCCCGAAGGTCGATCCGTTGAAGGAACGGACATAGAGCCTTCCGTCGCTCCAGCCCGTGTAGACCTTGCCGTTCAACGCGAACGCGCCGCGTGCGTTGGCCATGCTCGGCACGGACAGGGTGGTGCGGGTACCCATCGTCGTCCCGTCGTAGGAACGGCGGATCAGCTGACCGTTGCCCCCGCCGGAGACGGCCGAGATGTTGACGAGGTCGTTCGGCAGGCGGTAGGGACGATTCGCCGGCACGATCGCGCCGCCCTGCAGGGGGAAGAAGCCGATCCGCGCGTGGAACTCACCGGCAAGCATATCCGTGTCGCTACCGACCCACAGGCCCGCTGCGGTCGAGACCAAGGAGAAGACGCCGACACCACGCTGGCGACCCGGGTTCCATCGGAACGGGATCCCGTTCTGCGAGGACAACGCCGCGAGGCCCTCGCGGGGGACCGCGAACGGTCCCTCGGCGTCGGCCCGGTACATGTTGTTCTGCCAGCGCTGGTGACCGCCGACGTAGACGACCTCACCCGTGATCGCGGCGCTGTAGGTCGAGTCGCCGCCCGTGAAGCTCACCCACGTCGGCTGCAGGTCCGTGCCGACCGAGCCGGTCTCCCATCGCGCGATCGTGTCGCACAGGCTCGGCGGTCCCCCGCCGTAGCCACCGGTCGTCGTGACGACCAGCCACGAGCCATCCGGAGCGATGTCGAGGTCGCGGACGTAACTGTCGAAGTCGTCGTAGCACTGGAACTTGTATCCGTTCGTCTGCCAGTTCGCGACGGTGGCGGGAAAGGTGGTCAGGTCGATCGCGGCGATCTGGTACCGGTCGAGTCCGCCGACGATCGTGAAGTTGCCGATCGCGAAGAGCCTCGAGCCGTCCGGCGTGACCTCGATCTTGCGCACCATGCGAACGCCGTTCGCGGGCACCGTGAAGGGAACGGCAACGTTCGCGTCGACCGCACCGGTGTTGAGGTCCACGGCGGCGAATCCCTCGCGAGGGATGCTGTTGATCTTCTTGAACTGGCCCGCGATGTAGAGGCGGTCGTTCGCGATCGCGAGGTCCATCACCTTGCCGTCTGCCGCGGCCTTGAACGCGGTGACGACGTTGCCGGTGGCCAGGTCGATCTTCACGACCTTGCGGCGCTTGATGCCGTCGATCGTGTTGAACTCGCCGCCGAGATAGACGTGTTGCCCATCCGGGTGGGCGACGACCGCGTTGACCTGCCTGTCGAGCACCGGCGCGAAGCTCGTGAGCTTGCCCGTCGAGGCCAGGAACGACGCCGCGTTGGTCCGGGATTGGATCGTCGGGCTGCCGCTGTCGCGCGTCTGGGTGAACTTGCCGGCCACGACCACGCGATCGCCGATCTGGGCCATGTCGTTGATCCGGCCGTCGAGGACGTGGGGGGTGCCGTCGTCGGGGTCTGGCGAGACGATCGAGGGGTGGGGAACCGGTTCGGCAACGGCGGGCGCCGCCGGGAGGGCCAGCACGATGCCGGCCAGCAGGAAGAAGGTGAGGAGTACGCGCAGTGACTTGAGCCCCATACGATCCGCTTCCGTCCGCCTTGTGCCGGGGCCCGACGCCCCGCCGCCACGCCCGGGGGAGTCCGGTGTCGGCCTCGGGCAACGGTAACCGGTTCAACCGCCTACGGCATCCGCCATAGGACGCATCCGAGGGGCGTAGGACGCCCGCCCTCCGACTACCCTCGAACGGCCGGGCGCCGCTGATCGGCGGTCGATCCTGCCTCAGGCTAGGCTGGCAGGCATGGGAGGCGGGAAACAGGAGCACGACGCGGGGCGCTGATCATCCCGGATCAGACCATGTCCTCGGGGCGGACCCATTCGTCGTACTCGGCGTCGCTGAGGTAGCCGAGGGTGAGGGCGGCCTCGCGCAGGGTCGTTCCCTCCTCGTGGGCCTTCTTGGCGATCTGTGCCGCCTTGTCGTAGCCGATCCGCGGGTTCAGGGCGGTGACGAGCATCAGCGAGTCGTTCAGCAGCTGATCGATCCGCTCGCGGTTCGGCTCGAGTCCCTCGATGCAGAACTCGCGGAACGTGCGGCACGCGTCGGCGAGGATGTTCGCCGAGTGCAGGAAGTTGCGCACCATCACCGGTTTGAACACGTTCAGCTCGAAGTTGCCCTGCGAGCCCGCGAACTTGATCGTCGTGTCGTTGCCGAGGACCTGGCAGCAGACCATCGTCATCGCCTCGGCCTGCGTCGGGTTCACCTTTCCCGGCATGATCGACGAGCCCGGCTCGTTCTCCGGCAGGGCAAGCTCCCCGAGACCGCTGCGGGGGCCGGAACCGAGCCAGCGGATGTCGTTCGCGATCTTCATCAGGCTGCCGGCGAGCGTCGCGAGCGCTCCGGACGCGAATACGACCGCATCGTGGGAGGCGAGCGCCGCGAACTTGTTCGGCGCGGTCGTGAACGGCAGCCCGGTCAGGTCGGCGATCTTGGCCGCGGCCGCCTCACCGAAGCCCTCGGGCGCGTTCAGGCCGGTGCCGACGGCGGTGCCACCGATCGCCAGTTCGTACAGCCCCGGCAGCGTCTGTTCGAGTCGCTCGAGATCGTCATCGAGCTGCGCGACGTAGCCGGAGAACTCTTGTCCGAGCGTGATCGGCACGGCGTCCTGCAGGTGCGTGCGTCCGATCTTCACGATGTCGGAGAACGCGGCGGCCTTCGCGTCGAGGGCATCGCGGAGGGCACGCACGCTGGGAACGAGGTGCTCGACGATCGCCGTCGCGGACGCGACGTGCATCGCGGTCGGGAACGTGTCGTTCGAGGACTGCGACATGTTCACGTGGTCGTTCGGGTGGACCTGATCCTTGCGACCCGGCTCTCCGCCGGCGAGCTCGGCGGCGCGGTTCGCGATCACCTCGTTCGCGTTCATGTTGGTCTGGGTGCCCGAGCCGGTCTGCCACACGTACAGGGGAAAGTGCTCGTCGAGATCGCCTGCGATCACCTCGTCGGCGGCGGCCACGATGTGCCCCGCGACCGCGGGGTCGAGGCGGCCGGCGTCCTGGTTCGCCAACGCGGCAGCCTTCTTCAGGACCCCCATCGCGCGGACGATCTCGTCCGGCATGCGGTCGTCGCCGATCGAGAAGTGGTGAAGAGAGCGCTGCGTCTGCGCCCCCCAATACTTCGAGCGGTGGACGTCGATCTCGCCCATCGTGTCGGATTCGGTGCGGTACTCGCTCATGGGTAGCCGGATCTCCCCTCGGTTCCCGGGCGCACGGGCCCGGGAACGCACAGCCCTGGTGGACCGAGGTCATCCTAGTCAGGCAGGGAACCGCCCGGCGGCGGTCCCGCGTGGAGGGTCAACGCTCGGCGAGCGCGGCGGCGACCTCCGACCCGCAGGATCTGGCGCCCTCACCCCTGGCCGCCGCGTGCCAGGCCTCCAGGTACGGGGTGAGGAAATCCGCGAACTCGTGCGTCCTCTGGGGCAACAGGTGCACGCCGTCGGGCTGGAGCGCGTCGTCGGGAACGGCGCGGTTCCAATCGGCCAGCGTCGCGTTCGGGGCCGCAGCAACCGCGCGACGGATCTGCCGGTTGACCTCGACAGCGGGCTCCATCGGCGACCGTACCGTCACCCAGACGACCACCGGAGTTCGCGCGAAGCTCTCCAACATCGTCGCCGCGCTTTCGGCCAGCAGCGCCGGATCGGCGTCGTTGGTCCCGAGCTCGATGACCGCGACCGTGGGGCCGGTGCCGCCCGTGGCGGCCTGCGAGGTCATGTGCTCCTGTGCCGAGACGATGCCGGCCGCCGAACCCCGTCCGATCTCCGCGTCGATCGTCGTCACCCATCCCGCGAGGTCGGCCTCGAGCTCGTACCGTGCGCCGTCGAGGATCGAGTCGCCCAGCAGGAACGCTTCCGGAGGGTCGCTCACCCGGCCGGCCGCGGGCATCTCGAGCCACCGACGGATCGTCCCGGCCTCGTCCACGTAGACGGTCTGACCGCCGGAACCGTCGTCGATCGTCCACACGACTGCGGCGTCGGTGGCACCGATCCGGCGCGCTCCCTCGGGGAGCTCGCGCACCCCGACCGAGAACCGTCCGCCGATGAACGAGCGCGGGTGCGCACCGGCGAGCCGGAGCACGACGACGGGGTCGAGGCGACGCCCGCACCGATAGGCGACGAGCCGTCCGGCGTCCACGCACGCCTTCGATCGCGTTCGGAACGTCGTCACGGTCCCCGTCGCGGCGTCGATGTGGGCGCAGTCCTCCTGTGGGGTCGGCTCACCGACGGGAGGAGCGGCCCCGATCGCGGCGCTCGGTGAGGGCACATCCTCCGTGGAGCCGGTGCACGACGCCAGCAACGCGACCAGCGCGAGCACCGACAGCGTGTGAACGGCTCGGAACCGTTCGCGCGCGGATCGAGTGTGGGGCCGGCGAGTCTGCATACGAGCGGATGGGCCGGGTCGGCGGCCGAGGCGAATCCTGCAACCGAACGTCCTGCCCCGTCAACGGGGCTCGGAACGTTCGTGCCTGACTGGGATGTCGTTGGGCGCCGCGGGTCCGCTAGAGAGCCGCGCCACAGGAGCCGCAGACCGACGCGGTCGGATCGTTCGGCTCCCAGCAGTAGTTGCAGACGCGGCGACCGCGCCGGGGCGCCTCGACCTGCGGCTCGGCGACCGCCGTCGCGATCGAAGCCGTCTGCTCGGTTCCGGAACCCGCACCGCCTGCTCCTCCTTGGAGCGGAGCCTCGCCGGAGGCTGCCGCCGGGTCGAGCTGCTCCCAGGCGATCTCCCCTCCGGCCGCGGCGATCCGCTGCGGCTCGGCACCGGGATGCGGCGTCGCGGGCGCCGGCGGAGCGGCCGGAGCGGGCGGCGCAGCGGGATCGGTGTTGGGTTGAGTGCCCCAGACCTCCTCGAACTCGGGTGGTGTCGGAGCGTGCGCGGGAGCGACCGGCACCGGTGCGGGTGGCACCGCTCCCGCGGGTGCCTCGGCAACGAACGGGTCGGGGGTCTCGCCCATCGAGTCGGGGAACAGCGGCCCTTCGTCCTGGTCCTTCTTCCGACGACGACCGCGGCGCTTCGTGCTGCCGTCGTCGGCGTCGGCCTCCGGGGCCGGTCCCGCTTCCTTGCCCTTGCCCACCGGTTGGTTCAGCTTCTTCCAGAATGAGACCTTCTCGGTCGGGGCCGGTTCTGCCGGCTGACCCTGCGCGGGGGCGGCGAGGGGGGCAGCCGTGGCGGCAGCGGGGGTTCCCACTCCGGCCGGCGACGGCGGGACGGCGCCTGCCGGCAGCGGTTCGGCCGTCGGTTCGGGGTCCGTGGATCCGCGCCGGTGCTTGCCCTTGCCCTGCTTCGCGGCCTTGGGTTCTCCGCCGCCGACGGGCTTGTTGAGGCGCTCCCACAGAGATCGCTTCTCCGCCACGGCGACCGCGGTGCCGTTGGCGGCGGGAGCCTCCACACCGTTGGCTGCAGCGAGTGGGTTGGGGGCGTGACCGTTGGTCGCGGCGGCGCCGTTCGAGGCGACCGTCTCCGTCTCGGTCTTCGCACGCTTGTCCTTCTGGAGCTGGCCGATCCCCGCCAGCAGGGTCACCGCGCCGACGCCGGTGAGTACCAACGACGTCGGGGTGTCCACGATCTCCAGGTAGTCGAGCAGGCCGAACGCGGCGGCCACGATCCCGATCGCGATGAACAGCATGGTTCTCCTCACCTCGCTCCCCACACAGACACGCGCGCGCGAGGATCCGCCACGCACGGCCTTCCTTACCACCCCATCGGCGGCCCGGAGGGCTCCTTGAGTCGTTCCGAGCGCCTTGACCCGCCGGGACGCACGAGATGCCGGTCGGCCTCCTGTCCACTCCGGACGGTTGCTGGCCCCCGGAGCGTCCACTACCGTCGAGGACGACGTCCCCGAACAGGTCAAACCGCCCGCCGACGGGGCGTGCCGGGAGAGGGATACGCAGTGACCACGACAGATCCGTGGTCGGCGCTCGCCGACGACACCCTCCTCAAAGGGCTGCTGGAACGGATCGCCGAGCGGCTGCCCCCCGATCGCGCCGAGGCGCTCTCCCTGTTCGCCACCCTGTACCTGCGCCGGCTTCCGGACGAGGAGTTCTCCCGCGCCCCCGTCGAAGAGGTCTACGCGCACGTTCTCGGCCTGTTCGATTTCATCGACGAGCGGGGCAACGAACCCGTCGCCGTCCGCGCCTTCACCCCGGATCTCGAACGGGACGGATACGCGACCGTCGGATCGGTGATCGAGATCAGCACCGAGGACGCCCCCTTCCTCGTCGACTCGGTCACCGAGGAGATCGTGGCGCACGGTCTCGGTGTCCACCGCCTGATCCACCCGGTGATCGGGACCGACCGCGGACCCGACGGACGGATCCGCCGGGTGCTGCACGCGCGCGAGGCTCCGACGCGCGAGTCGGCGATCCACGTCGAGGTCGATCGCCGCCCGTCCTCCGGCGACCTCGAGGATCTGCGGGTCGCGATCCTGCGCGTCCTGCGCGACGTGCGTCTCGCGGTCCGCGACTTCGTTGCGATGCAGGAACGGGTGCGAGCGATGGCCGAGATCGCACGCGCCGGATCGCCCCTGTACGACGAAAAGGAGATCGCGGATACGGTCGCGTTCCTCGAGTGGCTGCTCGACCTGAACTTCGTATTCCTCGGCTACCGCGAGTACGACCTGCTCGACACGGCGAAGGGCAAGGCGCTGGCGGTGCGACCGGACACGGGGCTGGGGATCCTGTCCGACCCGGAACGCTCCGGGTACTCGGCGCCCGTTCCGCTCGCGAAGATCGATCCGGACCTACGCGCGCGGATCGAGGGCGGCGAGCAGCTCGTGATCTCCAAGACGAACGCCACCTCGACGGTGCACCGCCGCGCGAAGATGGACTATATCGGCGTCCGCCGGGTCGGTCCCGACGGAACGCTCCTCGGCGAGGCGCGGTTGATCGGTCTGTTCACCTCGAAGGCGTACATGGAGTCGGCGAGCGACACTCCGTTGCTCAACCGGAAGCTGCTCCGGATCCTCGAAGCCGAGGACATCTTCGAGGGCTCGCACGACCACAAGACCGTCGTGCAGCTGTTCGAGTCGTTCCCGAAGGACGAGCTGTTCTCCGCATCATGGGAACAGATCCGCGACAACGTGATGGGGCTCCTGGCGCTGCAAGAGCGCGAGTCGGTGCGCCTGTTCGTCCGCCGGGACCTCGTGGATCGCAGCGTGTCGCTGCTCGTCGCTCTGCCTCGTGACGCGTTCAACGCCGAGCTGCGGCACAAGCTGCAAGACCTGTTCATGGAACGGTTCCACGGCAGCTCGATCGACTACCACCTCGCCCTCGGCGAGGCGGACCCGGCGCAGATCCATTTCCGGGTCTGGGTCGAGGGGAACGTCCCCGACGTGTCGTTCTCCCAGCTCGAGGGGGAGGTCGCCGAGCTCGCGCGCGGGTTCGAGGACAAGTTGCGCGATGTGCTCGCCGAACGGGTCGGGGACGAGCGCGGACGGCTGCTGGCCGAGCGATGGGTTCCCCGGTTCCCCGAGTACTACACCTCGTCGGTCGAGCCTTTTCTCGCCGCAGCGGACGTCGAGATGCTCGACCGGCTCGACAACAGCGATCGATCGTTCGTGATCGGTCTGCAGAGCGAGACGGGAACGCACGAGGACCTGACCCGCCTCGCGCTCTACCGCAAAGACGGCAAGCTCCAGCTCTCGGAGATCCTGCCGGTGCTCGAAGCGCTCGGGCTGCGCGTGGTCGAGGAGGTCCCCACACGGCTGGTCGGGGATCGGAGCGGCACCTTCGTCCACGACTTCGGCGTGCTCGGATCCGACGGAGCGCCCCTGGACCTGGAGGCGTGCGGGAGCCGGGTCGCCTCCGCGATCACGGCGATCCTGGAAGGCGAGGCCGAGTCCGATTGGTTGAACCGGCTCGTGATCGCGGCGGACCTGGAGATCTCTCAGGTGGGCGTGCTCCGGGCGTATCGCACCTTCCAGCTGCGGGTGGGCTGGTCGTTCACCCCCTCGTTCGTGAACGACACCCTCGTGCGCTATCCGCACATGGCGCGCAAGCTCGTGCGGCTGTTCGAGGCGCGTTTCGACCCGGATCGACCCGCCGGCGACGACGAAGCGGAACAGACCGCATCCGAGCTCCGAGCCGATCTCGATCAGGTCACCTCGTTGGACGAGGACCGGATCCTGCGCGGAACGCTGGGAGCGATCCTCGCGACGACGCGGACGAACGCCTACCGCAGCGACCGGCAGAGCCTGGCCCTCAAGCTGCGCTCGGCCGAGGTGCCGGAGATGCCCAAGCCCCACCCCCTGTACGAGATCTTCGTGTGGGCGTCGGGGGTCGAGGCGATCCACCTGCGCGGGGGGATGGTGGCACGCGGCGGGATCCGCTGGTCGGACCGCACCCAGGACTACCGCACCGAGGTGCTCGGCCTCATGAAGGCACAGATGACGAAGAACGCGGTCATCGTTCCGACCGGCTCGAAAGGTGGGTTCGTGCTCCGCAGGCCACCGAGCGATCCGGCCGAGCTGCGCGAGGACGTCAAGCGTCAGTACACGGTGTTCATGCGCGGCTTGCTCGACGTCACCGACAACCGGATCGACGGCGAGATCGTGCGTCCCCACCGGGTGCGGGCTCACGACGGCGACGATCCCTACCTCGTCGTCGCCGCCGACAAGGGAACGGCCGCGCTGTCCGACACGGCGAACGCGATCGCGCAGGAGTACCGCTACTGGCTCGGCGATGCGTTCGCCTCCGGTGGCTCCGCCGGCTACGACCACAAGGAGCTCGGGATCACCGCGCGCGGTGCGTGGGAGTCGGTGAAGCGCCACTTCCGTGAGATCGGGGTGGACGTGCAGGCCGATCCGTTCAGCGTCGTGGGGATCGGCGACATGTCCGGGGACGTGTTCGGCAACGGGATGCTGCTGTCCGAGCAGATCCGGCTGGTGGCCGCGTTCGACCACCGCCACATCTTCGTGGACCCGAGCCCCGACGCGGCAGCGAGCTTCAAGGAGCGCCACCGGCTGTTCGAGCTCGGAACCGGGTCGTCGTGGGAGGACTACGACGCGCCATTGATCTCGGCCGGCGGCGGCGTGTGGCCGCGCACCTCCAAGTCGATCCCGATCTCGGCGCAGATGCGCGAGGCCCTCGGCATCGAGGCCGAGGCGATGACCCCGCCCGAGCTGATCCACGCGATCCTGCTCGCGCCGACCGATCTGCTCTGGAACGGCGGGATCGGAACGTACGTGAAGTCGCGCGAGGAGTCCCACGACGACGTCGGCGACCGCGCGAACGATGCGATCCGCGTGGACGGCCGCCAGCTCCGGGCGCGGGTGGTCGCCGAGGGCGGCAACCTCGGTGCGACACAGCTCGGAAGGATCGAGTACGCCCTCGCGGGTGGGCGGATCAACACCGACTTCATCGACAACTCCGCGGGCGTCGACTCTTCCGATCACGAGGTGAACCTGAAGATCCTGCTCGGGCTCGCGATCTCTCGGGGCGAGCTCACCGTCGAAGGCCGCGACGAGCTCGTCGAGCAGGTGGCCGGCGACGTCGTCGCGCACGTGTTGTACGACAACTTCCTGCAGGCCCAGATCCTTTCCCAGGAGGTCGAGCGTTCGGCGCAGCGGCTCGAGGCCTACGAGGATCTGATGTCGCTGCTAGACAGCAACGGGATGCTCGACCGGCAGATCGAGTTCCTCCCGTCCAGCGAGGAGATGGCCGAACGCTCCCGGCAGGGAACCGGGATGGTGCGTCCGGAGCTCGCGGTCTTGCTGGCGTACGCGAAGCGGCTGCTCTATTCATCGCTGCTGGAATCCGACCTCCCCGACTCGCCCTACCTCGAAGGGGATGTGCGCGGCTACTTCCCGCCGAAGGTGATCGAGCGCTTCGGTCACCTCGTCCCCGAGCATCCGCTGCGTCGGGAGCTGGTCGCGACGATCATCGCGAACGACATCGTCAACTCCCAGGGCATCACGTTCACGCAGCGGCTCATGCTCGAGACCGGCGCGCAGGTCTCGCAGGTCTCTCGTGCGTACCGGATCGCGCGCGACGTCACCGATGCCGTGGAACGCTGGGAAGACGTCGAGGAGCTCTCCGGCCATCTGGATCCCAAGCTGCTGAACGAGCTGATGGAGGGCATCGACTGGCTCGTCGAGACGACGTCGCGCTGGTACCTCGCGCGCTCGAGCGGCAAGCGGCTCGCCGAGGCCGTGGGGGAGCAGCACGAGTCGTTCCGCCGTCTGTCCGACGTGATCGCCGAGGCCGGGCCGCCCGCCTGGCGCGAGGCGCGCGAGGCCGAGGTCCAGCGCCTGGTGGCCCGGGGAGCGCCCGAGGACGTCGCGCGCCGGCACGCGTTCCAGGCCGAGCTCGCCCACGGGCCCGACATCATCGAGCTCGGCCGGATCACCGGCCGCCCGCTCGAGGAGATCGCGCGCCTGTTCTTCGTCCTGGGCGACGTCCTCCACATCGATTGGCTCGAATCGCAGCTCGAGCGGATCGAGGGCGCGTCGCGCTGGGAACGGTGGGCCGTCCAAGCGACCGAGGACGACCTGCTGCTCGCGCGGCGCCGTCTCGCCGAGTACGTGCTCCACGAGGGAGGCGAGGGTCCACCCGAGCAGGTGGTTCGGCGGTTCCTCGAGGCCCACGACGATGCCTGGGATCGGCTGCAGCGGTTCTTCGGATCGCTGCGCGGTGAGACCACCCTGGACCTGAGCATGGCGACCGTCGCCGTACGCCAGCTCCGTGGCTTGATCCCCGACTGACGGCCCCCGCGGCACTTCGGCCGTTCGCCCGTGCGAGGCGGTCCGAAAGACAGGACCTTCGGTAACTTCCCAGCTGGGGTTGTCGCGGCCTAGGATGCTTCCGCCGTGGTGCGGCCGAGGAACGCTGGCCCACCGACGAGGAGAGGAACCCGACGACGATGGCACCGCAGGGAGGCAGCACGCCGGCCTCGGGGGCACCCGACCGAGATCCGGATACGCACGCGGAGGTGGTCGACACCCTGCTCGGCTTGCAGCGACGGCTCCGAGGCGAGCGATCCGAGCCCGGGGCGCCCGCCGCGCGTGCGGCTCCATCGTCCCGTTCCTCCGAGCCCGAACCGGCCGAGGACCCCGTCGTCGTGGTCGACGACGTGGACGTGTCCGTCGAGGTCGATTCGGGACCGGCGGAAGGGGACACAGGCCGCGTCGGGCCGCTCGCCGAGCGGGTGCGCAAGCTCGAGGGCGATCTGTCGGGCATCTTCGAGACCGTCGGCCGGCTCGCCGACGACGTGGACACCGCGAGGTCCACGGGCGCGAGCGCCGAAGAGCTGCGACGCCTCGAGGAGCGGCTCGGATCGATGAGCGCCGATCTGCGCTCGGCGATCGATCGGGAACGCATCGCGCTCGAGGACACGCTCGAGCGCCACTTCAGCCGGCTCCGCAGCGCGATCGATCCCGAGTCACGGGCTCGCTGATCGTGCCCTGAGGTACGCGCTGAGGCCCGGCCGGACCCTGAGGGCTACCCGACCGGCGCCGAGGCGTCGCCGAGGAACACCTTGAACGATGCCCCGCCTCCCGGGCGGTCCTCGACCCACGCGCGTCCCGCATGCAGTTCGGCGAAGCGCGCCACGAGCGACAGGCCGACCCCCACGCCGGGCGAGTGTTCCGAGCTCGACGGGCCGCGCCGGAACGCCTCGAAGATCTCCGCCCGCAGGTCGGGTGGCACACCGGGTCCGTCGTCCTCGACCGTCAGCACCGCGCCGCCGTCCTCACCCTCGATCCGGACCCACACGCGCGCATCGGGCGGGGTGTGCTTCGCGCTGTTCGCGAGCAGGTTCTCGACGATCCGCTCCAGCTTCGCGGCGTCGACGGGGATGATCACCGGGACGGTGTCGACCTCGACCGTGCGATCGCCGAGCAGGTCGGACTCCGCGACGATCGAGGCGACGAGGTGGCCGACATCGGTCGGACGCAGGACCGGCTCGATGATCCCGCGCGAGAGTCGGTCGAGATCCAGCAGGTCGGTCACGAGCCGGTCGAGCTTGCGGGCGTTCGACGCGATCCGTGAAGACATCTCCGTGACCTCGTCGGCCGAGATCGACACCTCCGCGTTGCCCATCGTGATCGCGAGTCCGAGGATCGCGGCCAGAGGCGTCCGAAGATCGTGGGACACCGCCTGGAGGAACGTGTTCTTCATCTCGTCGACCTCACGCAGTCGCTGTGCGGTCTCGCGTTCGATCTGCAGATCCCGTTCGAGGTCGTCGGCCCGCTTCTGCTCGGTGATGTCGATCATCACGCCCTGCCAGTGCAGGGGATGTCCGTGCTCGTCCCGAACGAGCGCCGCCTCGTCATGGAACCAGACGGTGCGCCCGTCCCGGGAGATCATCCGGTACTCGGCGAGGAACGGCCGGGCGTCGCGGTCGGCCACCGCGTTCAGTTCGCGGACGCGCTCCCGGTCGTCGGGGTGGATCGTGCGCAGCCAGACGTCCGGATCCGCCATCCACTCGGCGGGGTCGATCCCGAGCAGATCGCGCGAACGGGGACCGATGTAGGACACGTCCATCGAGTCGTCGCCGATCGGCTCCGTGTAGACGATCGCCGGCAGCTGTTCCACGAGCGCTCGGTAGCGGGCCTCGCTGCTTTCCGCGCGCTCGGTCGCGTCTCGATGCGCCGTGATGTCGTACATCACGCCCTGCCAGAACAGGGGAGTGCCACGCTCGTCGCGAACCAGGACGGAGTCGTCGCGGATCCACACGATGCGCCCATCCCGGTGGAACATCCGGTAGTCGGCGGTGAACGGCTCGTCGTCGTCGAGCGCGTGGATGTATGCCTCACGGGTCGACGACTCGTCGTCGGGATGGAACTGGCGGC
Organism: Actinomycetota bacterium; assembly: GCA_040881665.1. Taxonomy (NCBI): domain Bacteria; kingdom Bacillati; phylum Actinomycetota; species Actinomycetota bacterium. Next base: position 35,373 of record JBBECT010000002.1, on the reverse strand, counting down.
GCCATGCCACGGGATCGTCCAGCCAGTCGGCGGGTTCGAACCCGAGGATCTCCTCGAGCTTGGGGCTCACATAGAGGAGCCGGCCGGGATCGGGGCTCTCGTCGTCGAACGCCTCGATGTAAACGATCGCCGGCAGCCGCTCGACGAGAGCGCGGTACCGGGTCTCCGCATCCCGATGCTGTTCCTCGAGCGCGTGGCGCGCCGAGATGTCGATCATCAAGCCGCGCACGAGCAGGGGCTTGCCCTGATCGTCGAGGATCACGTGCCCGATGTCACGGACCCACACCACCTCACCGTCCTGTGCGATGAACCGGTACTCCGAGTCCCGTGCGGCGCCGTCGGTCGCCGCGCGCATGAACTCGCGGACGGCCACCGATCGATCGTCGGGATGGACGTGGTCGGCCCAGAAGGTGGGGTCGGCGAGCCAGTCCTGCGGCGCGTACCCGAGGATCTCGCGCGAACCTTCGCTGACGAAGGTGAAGCGACACGACGCGGCGTCGGCTTCCCACACGACCGCGTCGAGGTCGGCCACGAGCGAGCGCAGCCGGCGAAGCTCGCTCCCCGGTGTGCTCATCGCACCCCGTGAGGTGATCGGCCGATCCGGTGTGTCCATCCTCGAACCTCGGTCTCGCAGGGCCCCGTTCCGCCGCTCGGGTCGTGTGCCGCCTTCCGTTCGCGCACGCGCGACAGCAGGGCCGATACCGGCCCTGTATGCGAGGCATCGGTCGTCCTCCGTTGCCACTGGAGCCGGTCGGTCATCCGGCCTCCGTCGCTCCGTCCGACCGGGGGTCCGCGGCGACGGTGAACCCCGCATCACCGGCCGCGATCAGGTGGGCATGGCCGGTGTCCTCATCGACCTCGGCGTCCACGACGACCTCCAGACCCGTCGAGGCCAGGGCCTCGCGTACCGCGGGCGGAACCCGCCCCTCGGCCCGGATGAACGGGGTGTCGCCGTCCGGTCCCGTGTCGTCGACGATCCACCGGGGTGCGGCGAGTGCGTCCGCCGGATCGAGTCCGAGCGCGACGGAGCGCAGGATGTTGAGCGCGTTGATCTGCGGCTGTGCCGCGCCGCCCTTCGTTCCCGATATGAACGCGAGCTCTCCGTCTCGCGTCAGCATCGCGGGCATCAAGGTGTGGGCCGGGCGCTTCCTCGGCGCGAGGACGTTGCGCGAGGCGGGGTCCAGCACGAAACACGCCCCACGGTTGTGCGCGATGATCCCGGTCGAGGGTTCGAGGATCTGTGCGCCGAACCCGTCGTAGAGGCTCTGGATTAAGCACACGGCGCGGCCGTGTGCGTCGGCGGTGACGAGCGCGATCGTGTCGCCGTCGCCGTCGCCGCCCGGTCTGTCCGGGATCGATGCGGTGGGGGAGGCCTGACGCGTCGCGTGATCGAGCGCGTCACGGGCGCTCTCGGCGACGTCGGCGACGTGGCCCTCGTCGAGCAGTGCGTCGATCCGCACCCCGCCTCCGCGCGGATCCGCGTTGTGCCGGTCGCGATCCTGTGACGCCGCGAGGAACAGGGCCGAGAGCATCGCCGCATCGGGACCGAGCGGGTCGGGGTCGAGCCCGAGCCGCTCTACCCCCGCGAGGATCAAGGGCAGGATCCACCCCTGCGAGTTCGGTGGAACGACGAGCACGTCGAGGTCGCGGAAGCGGCCGCGCAGCGGTCCGCCCAGTTCCGCCTCGTGTTCGATCAGGTCCTGCCGGGTGATCGGCGATCCGGCCGCGCGCAGTCCGGCCGCGTACCGGGTTCCGACGTCGCCTCCGTAGATCGCGTCGGCGCCGGTGGCGGCGATCGCCTCCAGGGTCGCGGCCAGAGCCGGTTGCCGGAGCGTCTCGCCCTCGGTCAGCGGCCGGCCGTCGTCTGTGAAGACCGCAGCAAGGCCGGGGTCGTCGGTGAGCCGCGGGCCGCGCCACGCGATCGATGCCGCGAGGGAGCGCGCGATCGGGACGCCCTCCCGCGCCTGAGCGATCGGGTCGTCGAACAGCCGGCGCCAGGGCAGGTTCGTACCCTCGCCGTGGAGCATCGCCCATCCCGCGACGGCGCCCGGCACGGTGACGGCCAGCGGTCCGTGTTCGGGCATCCGGTCGTGTGAAGCGCGGACGGCGTCCGGATCGATCGCCGCCGGGGCCGCTCCGCTCGAGTTGATCGCGACGACCTGTCCGTCCGGCTCGCGCACGAGCGCGAACAGGTCGCCCCCGACGCCGCACATGTGCGGGTAGACGACCGCGAGGGAGGTGGCGGCGGCGAGTGCCGCGTCGACCGCGGTGCCGCCTTCGGCGAAGGCACGCGCTGCACTGCGCGTGGCCGCCGCGTGCGGCGTCGCGACCGCCCATCGCCGGCCGGTCGCCCGGAAAGCGGGGGCATCCGCGGGGCTCGGCATGGGCGGCAGTCTCCCAGGTCGGGCGATACGCTCACCGATATGCGACGCGCGCTTGTGTTCCTCGCGCTGATCGGCCTCGCGACCTGCGGGGCCGGATGTTCCTCTTCAGGAGATGCGGACCGTCTCGCCGGCGCGTGGTCGGTCGAGGAGGTCGTCGGGGGTCCGGCGTTTCCTCCCGGAACCGATCCCGAGATGCGATTCTCAACGGCGCAGCAGGAGATGGATGGAACGTCGGGCTGCAACTCCTTCGGGTCCGACTACTCGGCCGACGGCAACGGCTCTCTGTCGTTCGGACCGATCGAATCGACGGCGATCGGCTGCCCCGAACCCATCTTGGCGGTCGAGGCGTCACTCTTCGACGCTCTTGGGGTGGTCGACGGGTACGTGTTCGACGGGACCATGCTCGTGTTGACCGACGAGGAGGACGCACCGCTGCTGCGACTCGACCCGATCGTGGCCGAGGCTGCGGGTTAGCGGGCCGCTGCCCGCTGCCCGGTCGTCCCCTCGCCGCCGGTAGGATGCGGGAACCGATGCTCCGAACCATCCTTCGCTCCGTCGTTCTGCTCGCCCTCGCGGTTCCGTTGCTCGGGGTGCTCTGGGTCACTCCGACCCTCGCGCAGGTCGACCCGCGGGTCGAGCCGCCGGATCAGATCGTCCTGTCGGGGCGGGTCGACGTGCCGCGAGGACGCACCGTCGGGCAGGTCGTCGTGTTCCGGGGGTCGGTGAACGTGCAGGGTGTCGCCCTCGGGGACGTCGTGGTCGTGAGCGGGAAGCTCGTGGTCAGCGGTCAGGTGGGGGGAAGCGTCGTCAACCTCGACGGCCCTGTGGTGCTTGCGGAATCGGCGCAGGTGCGTGGTGACGTCCTGTCACGTCAGGAAGTGATCGTGCGCAGGGGAGCGCAGGTCGAGGGCAGCGTGCGCTCCGACGTCCCCTTCAGCCTGCGCGGACCGGTCGGTTGGTTCGGAGCGTTCGCCGCGTGGCTCGCCGTGACGATCTCCGCGCTCGTGCTCGGGCTGCTCCTGTTGTGGCTGCTGCCGCGCGCGTCCGATGGCGTTGCTGAGACCGCTCACGAGGCGTGGCTCCCGTCGGCAGGGTGGGGGCTCGCCTGGTTGATCGGCTTCCCGATCCTCGCCCTCTTGTCGATGCTGACGTTGGTCGTGCTCCCGCTCGGGCTGACGTTCCTGCTCGCCCTCGGATTCTTGTTCTCGGTCGGCCACGCGTGGGCCGGCTGGATCGTCGGGCGACTGGTGCTGCCGGAAAAAGGTCCGTACGTCGCGTTCCTCGCCGGGCTCGGGATCGTGCGCGTCGTCGGGCTCATCCCGTGGGTGGGAGGGCTCGTATGGATCCTGGCCGGCGGATTCGGGCTCGGTGCCGCGACGGTGGCCGCATGGCGAAGCCGGGACGCGGGCGGCAAACATCGCCACGGTCGGCGACGGCTCGAGATCCCCGCTCCTTCCCGCGAGGCCGCGAGCACCGCGTCCACCGCAGGATCGTCCAGATCCGGGTTCGACCCGGAACCTCCGCCCCAGCGGGCGGCTCCATAGGCTGACGCGGGCGACCTGTCCGTGGGCTGTCTATCCTGGTTCGACCGGGCGCTTAGCTCAGCGGAAGAGCGCCGCCCTTACAAGGCGGAGGTCGTAGGTTCGAGCCCTACAGCGCCCACCCGGCTCGTGCGTTCGTCTACTTCCGGGTTGCCAGTCGGGGATCGAGGGGCTGGATCAGGATCGTCGCGAGAAGGTCGCCGACGCCGCTGCGGGATCGCTTCAGGACACAGGGCGGACTCGGGTGCTGCTTCCGACAGTCGGGCAACCGTTCCGACGGGGTTCCCGGGCCGTCGTCCTTGCAGAAGACGAAGTTCGCGACCCCGGTGCCCGGCGCTTCCGACTTCTCGATCTCGAGGTCGATGCGGACCGGGGCGGTGAAGGATTCTCCCGCCGGTGGGTCCACCCAGATCGCCGATCCGGACGCGCTCGTCGCCTGCGCGCAGTCGGCGTCGTTCTGTGGATCGAGCGTGAGGGACAATCGACCGTCCTGCCCGTCGATCCCTTCATAGTCCGGGACGGTAACTGTCGCCGAGGTCGTTGCATCCGAAACGGTCCCTGTACAGCCGCCCTGCTGCGCACAATCCTCGAGGACGTCGGAGATCTCGAACGCATCGCTGGTGGCGGATCCGAGCCCGGGTGAGGTCGCGACGAGCGTGTAATCGACACCTGAGAGATCGATCGAGAGATCCTCGAACGTCGCGACCCCTCCGTTCGCAGCCACGGGCCCTCCACCGCTCAAGGTGCCGGCGTCGGGTGGGTTCGGCCCGATCGCGAGCGAGACGGGTGTGGCGGAACCGGCGGCCAGGTTGCCGAACTCATCGAAAACGAGCACGGTCACCGCAGGCGAGATCGTGGTGTCGACCTCGGTCCGGGAGGGCTGCTGCGAGAACGCGAGGTGATCTGGTGCCGCGGGGTCGACCTGCAGATCGGCAGTGTCGGAGAACGCGCCGACGTCAGCCGTGACGAGGTGCGGGCCGGCGACCGTTGCGCTGCACCGGCTGGGACCGCAGGTTCCGTCCGGAGCGATCGACAGGGACGCGTCGGACGTGAGGTTCCCACGGAGATTGCCGAACTCGTCGAAACCGCGAACCGTGTACCCACGGCTTTGGCCGGCGGTGATCGTGGCGGACCGGGGCGTCAGACGGATGCGGTCGAGTGCTGCGGGCTCGACCTGGATCTGCTCGAGCGTCTGCGCGGACCCGTTCGTCGCGGTGACGGTCTGCTGACCCGCCACCGTACCTGTGCAGGAATTCAACACGCAGCTGCCATTGGTCATTTCGAAACCGGTCGAGGAGGTCACGTCCCCCAGCGCATTGCCGAACCGGTCGCTGCCCGTCGCCGTGAAGGTCACGGACCCCCCGGCGATGATCGTGGTCGCACTCGCCGTGATGTCGAGCTCGGCAACGGCGGGATCGGCGCCCACGGCGACCGACGCGGTGCCGGTGGCGCTTGTCAGGGCCGCGTCGCGGACCGAGATCGACTGTGTCCCCGACGTTCGGAGCGCGATCCCGGTGAAGGTTCTGCTCCCCTGATCGTTCGTGGTGAACACGGTATCCGCCGGAAGATCGCTGTTGGGATCGCTACTCGTGAACTGCACCGTTCCCACGTAGTTCGACACAGGCTGATCCGTTGCGTCCTCGGCCACGACGGTGATGGGGAAGACTTCCCCGGCGACCGTCGAGGCCGGAGCCGACACCGTGAAGTGATCGAGGCTTCCGCCACACGCCCCGGTCACCGTCACGGTCGGGGAACCGCCCACGAGCGTGAAGTCGTTCCCCACACCGCTGAAGTCGTTCGATTGCTTGACCACGGTGGCCCACGCCGCCGGGCCACTCGAGCACGGCGCTTCCGCGGCAACGGCGACATCGACGTGTTCGCCCGGACGGAGGCGGTTGGCCGAGGTGGGGCCGGGGTTCCGCAGCTTGATCACACTGGCCGAAGTCGTGGCATTCCAGGTTCGTGACGGCGAACCGGACGTCTTGAGATCGGAGGGATCCTGCGTGACTCCCGAACAAGGGGCGGCCGGCGAACACACCGCGACGGTCCAGCCGGCGGGGATCGAGATGTTCGCCGACCCCAGTCCCTGGGTGCTGAGGGTGCTATTGCCGATGCGGAACGTGAGGACGGAGGTCTGTCCTGCGGCGGCCGAGGTCGGGGTGACGACAGCGGTGTACTTCTTGGTCGAGGGAGCGGCCAGGGTGGGCGGGATCCCGATCGCTACCAGGGTGAGGACCGAGACCGCCAGCGCGGCGACGCGCACCCTGGTCATTGCCGCGGCTTTCTGTCCTCGCATCTTCGCCTCGCTTGTATATCCGCCCTCAAGCGGTGCCGGGATCATTTGTTCGTTCGCCACGCGGAAGGGGAGTTCCTAGAGAGGCCGGCTCACTCTGCTATCCGATCGGGTCCCGCGTCAAGAGTCTGCCGCCGCCATGTTCCCTCAGACGTCGCCAGGGCACCAGAGGGGACCTACCCGGCGGGAGTCGCGGAGAGGACCTGCCGCGGTCCGCTCAAGCCCTTCAGCTCGTGGGCGCCACGATCGTCGAACGTGAACCCGGCGCCCGCCGCGAGCTCGGCGGTGGTCGCCGAGACGAAGACCTCCCCGGCGTCCGCCAGCGACATCACACGCGCGGCTGCGTGCACGGCGATGCCCCGAACGGTTCCCGCCGCGAACTCGACCTCACCGGTGTGAACGCCCGCGCGGAGTCGGATCCCTTGGCGCTCGGCGGCCTCGATCGTGGCGCCCGCGCAGCGGATCGCTCGGGCGGCGCCGTCGAAGACCGCGAGGAATCCGTCGCCGGTGGGCCCGAAGGAGCGTCCGCGGAAGGTGTCGACCTCGAACCGGGCTTCGTCTTCGAAGCGTCCCAGCAACTCGCGCCACGCCGCGTCCCCGATCCGCTCGAGGGTGCCGGTGGAATCCACGATGTCGGTGAAGAGGATCGACGCGAGCACACGCTCGTCCGGACTCTCCGGCCGGGCGAACGCCCGCATCCCGGCGAAGTCGACCGCAACGTGCGCTTCGTCGCCGACCACCCACGCGTCGTGGCGCGGGGGCACCTGCAGGGCGGAGTTCGCCGGAACGTCGGTGATGGTCCCGTCCTCGAGCTGCACGCGCAGCACGCCGGCGAGCGTGTAGCCCACATGCCGATACATGCACAGGTCGGTCCCCGCGACCGGCTTGATGTGTTCGGACCAACGCCAGCCTGGCTCGAACGTACCCACCCCGATCACCACATCCTCGAGCTGGAACAGCTCAAGGCGGCCGAGAGGGAACTCCCGGACCTCGTCCGGGTCACCCAGCGTTCGGTGGAGCAGCTGCGCCATGGTCGTCCTTCACCGGATGCGCCTGGCGTCATTCTGTCCGAACGTCGACGTGCCGAAGGCCTCCACGGTGAAGGCCGGGAACTGAAGGTTCGCGCTGTTGTTCCCGCGGGGGAGCACGTTGCTCTCGGTGAGATGACCTGGTGTGTCTACTCCACCGGTCACGGATTGTCGAGAGCCGGAACGGCGGGGGCCGGGCGGTACTGGCCGATGCTCCCGACCTTGCGGAGTGGACGACGACGTCGCCGGAGGTCAGGCTGCAGCCCCGGTGTGTGCAGACGTCGCTGAACGCGAGCAGGTCGCCGCCGACCCGCGCGACACCGACGACCTGGTCGCCCACCAGAGACGCTCCGAGACCTTCGGGCGCGACCTCTTCGCCACCGTCTAGGTCCGCCCCCCCGTTTTCGGCAGTCCACGACGGAGGACCTCGGCGAGCACGACTGCGTCGTTGTGCTCGGTGTCCTTCGCGGCGTAGACGAGCGTCAGCGTGCCCTTCCGCGCTCGTCGCCGGAGTTCGGTAAGCAGAGGTCGTTGACGGCGAAGTTCCTCGATGTAGCGACGACGGAACGCCTCGAACCGATCCGGGTCGTGACCGAACCACGTGCGAAGCTCGGCGCTCGGGGCCAGGTCCGGTTCCCAGGCTGCCAGGGAAGCCCTGTCGCGCGAGATCCCGCGCGGCCACAGGCGATCGATCAGCACTCGGTGTCCGTCCGCGGACGTCGCGGCTTCGTACGCGCGTTTCGAACGGACGGTCACGGCGTGTCCTCCTTCATCGCCCGTTCCAGCCCGCATCGCGTTCCGGCCGGCTTCGACGGGCGCTTCCAGCCTACTCGCGATCGCGTGCACGTCTTGGCCCGGCGGGGCCAAGGTCGCTTCACCGCCCGAGGCGGAGGAGGATGGGCAGCGAGCACGACGGAGGAACCGGGAAGGGGGCCCCAGATGGAGCAGCTGCAACTGATCGACATGGAGCGGCGGCTCGAGCGGATCGAGCGATTGCTGCGTGCCGTGACCGACGAAACCAGGAGTGCGCGGATCGACCTCGGGCTCGATCGGAGCCAGAACGATCGCTGGGCGCGGATGATGTTCGGCGTTCTCGACGAGCTCGATCGGGAAGGTGGAGAGGTGTCTCGTCGGCGATTCCTCGAGATCGGCGACCGACATGCGTTCGGTCGGGGCCGCGGCGTCGCCGGGTTCTATCAGCACCTCGTGGAGCCGGTGCCCGGGCTCAGGACGAAACTCACAACCGCGGGACGGGAGCGCTTGCGCGTGCTCCGAGAGCGCTACGACGCCGCGTAGGCGACCACGTCTAGGGAAGTCCGGCGGTACGGTGTCGTGATGAACGCGGCCGAACTGCTCGTGCGTTGCCTGGAGAACGAGGGGGTCGAGTACGTGTTCGGCATCCCGGGGGAGGAGACGATCGACCTGAACGAGGCGATCGCGAACTCGGACTCGATCACGTTCGTTCCCACCCGCCACGAACAGGGCGCGGCGTTCATGGCGAACGCCTACGGACGGGTCACCGGCCGTCCGGGTGTGTGTCTGGGCACGCTCGGTCCCGGCTCCACGAACCTGGCGACGGGAGTCGCCGACGCCTTCCTCGATCTCGCCCCGATGGTCGCCCTCACCGGGCAGGCACCGCTCGCCCAGATGCACAAGCAGAGCCATCAGTACATCGACGTGATGCGGATGCTCCGACCGGTCACGAAGTGGAACGCGCGGGTGCACGATCCGGCGACGGTCCCCGAGGAGGTGCGCAAGGCGTTCGCGGTCGCCGCGCAGGAGAAGCCCGGGGCCACGCACCTGGAGCTCCCGATGGATGTGATGCGCGCGGAGGCCGCGGGTACCCCGCTGCGCCGGACGCCGGGGCCACGCTCGGCGCCCCTCGAGGAGGAGATCGCCCGCGCGGTCGACCTGATCCGCGCGGCGGAGCACCCGGTCGTGCTCGCCGGGAACGGCGTGGTCCGCCAGCACGCGGCGCCCGCCCTGCGAGATCTGTGCGACTCGTCGGGTCTCGGGGTGATCAACACGTTCATGAGCAAGGGGGTGATGGAGCACGGGAGCGGATGCTCCCTGTTCACGGCCGGGCTCGCTCGGCGCGAGTACCTGCGAGGGCTGCTCGGCACCGTCGACCTGGTCGTGTGCGTGGGCTACGACCTGATCGAGTGGTCGCCGCAGGCCTGGAACCCCGATGGCGATCTCGACATCGTCTGTGTCGACACGGTCCCAGCGGAGATCGACGCGCACTACGTGCCGAGGGTGCAGCTGATTGGCGACATCGCCTCGTCGGTGTTGCGCCTGGCCGCGCTCCTGGAACCGCGGCAGGTTCCCACCGCCACGCGGAAGTACGAGGCGCTGCTGGACCGCGCGCTGCGCTCGGGCGCCGGTGAACCCGCCGACCCAGCGACGCCCCAGGCGGCGCTGCTCGCGATGCGTGAGGCGATGGATCGCGGCGACGTGTTGATCAGCGACGTCGGTGCCCACAAGCTCTGGGTCGCACGCTTCTGGCCGACCTACGAGCCGAACACCGTGCTGATGTCCAACGGTGCGAGCTCGATGGGCTTCGCCCTTCCGGCCGGCATCGCGGTGGCACTCGAGGCTCGAGACCACCGCAGGGTCGTGACGCTGTCGGGTGACGGAGGGTTCCTGATGAACATCCAGGAGCTCGAGACCGCCAAGCGACTCGGCGTGCGACTCACCAACATCGTGTGGACCGACGGCGCGTACGGCGTGATCGAGGTCCACCAACGGCGAGCGTTCGGACACGTCAGCGGCACACGGTTCGGGAACCCGGACTTCGTCGCGCTGGCGGACGCGTTCGGCGTGGCCGGGTTCCGTGCCTCGACCGCAGCCGAGGTTCCCGGCGCGCTGCGGTCCGGACTCGCGCACGAAGGAACCAGCGTCGTCGAGATCGCGATCGACGCCCGGGAGAACGACCGCCTCGCCGACGACCTCTCCGAGCTCGTGGCCCGCGGTCGCTGAACGGACGGGCGCCCTACGGTCCCGCGGGATCGTGCGCGGGGCCCGTGTGCTCGCGGACCGGGGGTGCGCGACGCCGGTGCGGCTCCTCGCGGGTGCCGCGCACCGGGCCGGTCGAGCCCCCGCTGCCGTGTTCGGGAGGCGGCTGCTCGGCGCCGGGCCCGGTGGCCGCCCGGGACGGGTTGCGGATCCCGATCGCGTTGACGGCGGCGCCGACGATCAGCAGGCCGGCGACCACGAGCGCCGACAGGTGGAACGCATCCGTCGACGCCGTGCGCGCTGCCGCTTCGATCTGCGGCGACACGCCCTCGGGCTCGTTCAGTGGGGCGACGTCGCTGCGGAACGACCGCGAGTTCACGTCCGTTCCCGGAACTTGCTCGGCGATCGAGGCGTAGAAGGCCGACGCGACGGCCACGAAGATCAAGGCGTTCACCAGTGGGGAGCCCACGCGGGAGATCGCGTTGTTGATCGCCGAGGCCACGCCCGATTTGCTGGACGGAACGGACGTCATCAGGGCGGTCGTGAGGGGAGCGACCATGATCGTCAGCCCTATCCCGAACACCACCAGCGCGGGCAGCAGATCGATGAAGTAGTCGGCCGGCGGCAGCAAGGATGCGTTGCCCGACGTCCCGAGCACCCACGCCTCGCTGTCGGAGGGGAGCCGCACGAACCACAGCACACCGAGCGCCATGAGCGCGGGGCCGAGCGCCATGAAGAGGCGAGGTCCGTGCCGCGCGGCGAGTGCACCGAACCTCGTCGAGAACAGCACGAGGAACAGCGTGCCCGGGACGCCGGCGATCCCTGCCGCCGGTTCGTTGTAGCCGAGGGTCCCGATCAGGAAGATCCCCTGGAAGGTCAACGAGACATACAGCGCCCCGTAGATCACCAGGGTGGAGATGTTGGTCACCGTGAAGTTCCGCGATCGGAACATGCTCGGCGGCACGAGCGGGTCGCGGCGCTTCACCATCATGATCGGGAACGCGATCGCGGCCGCCACCCCCACCGCGAGACTGATCTGCGCGCTCGGCTCGCCCCATCCGGCCTGCTCCCCTCGGATCGTTCCGAACGCGAGCCCACCGACGGCGAGGGCGATCACGACCGACCCGAGCCAGTCGAAGTGGCCGGTGGCTTCCTCGTCCCGCGACTCGGGCACGTACCGGAGCGTCGCGAGGATCGCCACGACCAGGAAGGGGAGGTTGATGAAGAAGGCCATGCGCCAGCTGATCGAGTTCACGAGGACGCCGCCGACGAACGGCCCCAGGATCGTCGTGGCGGCCGACGCGCTCGCCCACACGCCGAACGCCCGGCCCCGTTCCTCGCCGTCGAAGCTCGCGGTGATGATCGCGAGGGATCCGGGCACGACGAGGGCGCCCGCCGCGCCCTGCAGCACCCGTGCGACGATCAGGAACTCCATCGAGGGAGCGAGCCCGCACAGCAGGGAGGTTGCCGCGAAGCCCGTGAGGCCGATCGCGAACATCCTGCGTCGCCCGTAGTAGTCGTTCAATGCGCCGCCGAGGATCAGCAGCGCGCTCAACGAGACGAGGTAGCCGCTGGACACGTAGGACTGCGCCTCGAGCGTCCCGAGCAGATCCGACGGCAGATCCTCGCCGATCCGGGGAAGGGCGAGGTTCACGACGGAGGAATCAAGGAAGACGATCCCCGAACCGAGGACGACGGCGACCATCGTCCATCGCTTCTGCGTGCTCGTCATGGTTCCTCCCGGTCGAGCCGGCGCTACATCCGTTGGACCCAGGCCGAGCGCCACTCCGGTGCTCGGAAGGGCTCGGCGAAGTAGTCGGTCTCTCTCACGACCTTGCCGTCGCGCAACTCGATCACGCTCACTCCGTGATAGGTGCTTCCGTCCGCGTAGCGAAGCTCGGTCTCGACGATGGCGAGATCACCGTCGGCGACCGTGCGGCGGAAGGTCATCGCCGGGAGCCCGCCAGGGAAGTTGCGATCGATCTCCAACGCGTCGTCGCGGCCGACGATCCGCTCGCCCGACTGGGGCCATTCCTGGACGAAGTCCTCGTGCAGCATCGAGCGCGCGGCGTCCCAGTCGCCCGCACCGAGCGCCTCCCACAACCCCTGCGCGATCGCCGCCGCTTGCCCCGTTGCTCCCCGCTCTGACATCTCCGCCCCCGTTCGGCCTGCGGGCAACCTCAGCTCGAAGCCGCCATCCTGCCACAGCTGCTTCGAGGGCGTGCTCGACGCTTCGCTCGGCGGGGGAGAGGATGGTCGCGTCGCGTCCTGCCCCGCGGCAGGGAAGGTATGGGTGTGAGCAGCATCGAACTCGACGTCGGCGGCACCGAGGTGCGCATCAGCAACCCGGGCAAGGTGCTGTTCCCCGAGGCGGGCATCACCAAGCTTGACCTCGTTCGCTATTACATCGACGTCGCCGAACCGGCGCTCGTCGGCTGCGGCGAGCGTCCGACGATCATGCTGCGCTTCCCCAACGGGGTGGGCCAGGAGAGCTTCTTCCAGAAACGCGTCCCCGCGAAGCGGTCCGACTGGATCCGAACCGCGACGATCCGGTTCCCCTCGGGACGGTCCGCGGAGATGATCGCGCCGGCGGACGCCGCGCATCTCGCATGGATGGCGAACCTTGCGTGCCTCGACCTGAACCCCTGGCCGGTGCGCAGCGGGGACGTCGAGCATCCCGACGAGCTGCGGATCGATCTCGATCCCGTTCCGGGGGTGCCGTTCGACGACGTGCGATCGGTCGCGCTCGTCGTCCGCGGCGTGCTCGATGAAGTCGGCTTGACCGCGTTCCCGAAGACGAGCGGCAAGCGCGGGATCCACGCGAACGTCCGGATCGTCGCCGAGCACGACTTCTCCACGGTACGCCGTGCCGCGCTGGCCCTCGCCCGCGAGGTGGAACGCCGCGTTCCCGACCTGGCGACCTCCGCGTGGTGGAAGGAGGAACGTCATGGCGTGTTCGTCGACTACAACCAGAACGCGCGCGACCGCACGACCGCGTCCGCCTACTCGGTGCGGCCGGTCGCCGACGCCCGAGTATCGACGCCGCTGGACTGGGACGAGGTCGCCTCGGTCGATCCGGCGGCGTTCCGGATCGATACGGTCCGGGAACGGCTGGCGACCCGTGGCGATGTCGGTGCGGGGCTCGCCACGATCGAACCCGCATCGCTCGACCGGCTGCTCGCACTCGCCGATCGGGACGAGGAAGGCGGACTCGGCGACGCCCCGTGGCCGCCGCAGTTCCCGAAAGGACCGAACGAGCCCGTCCGGGTCCAACCTTCGCGCCGCCGGCGTCGGTCAGACTGAGCCGGGTGAGCCGGCGATCGCCAGCTGCTCGAACGTGCAGCTCGCGGCGTCGCGGTCGGGCCGCCATCGCACGAGCGTCGCCGCGTGCCGGAAGCGCACGCCCTGCATGCGGTCGTAGCGCACCTCGCACACGAGCGTGGGCTCCAGCGCCACCCACGCACGCTCGTTGCTGCCGGTCCAACGACTGGGGGCTCCGGGGGTGCGTCCGTCGCGGAAGCTCGTTCCTCCTTCGAGTGGCTGAAGCTCCTCGCGAAGCGCACGGCGCTGTGTGGCCGGGAACGCGGACGTGTGGCCAACGTAGTGAAGTGTTCCCTCGGCGTCGTAGAGTCCGAGCAGCAGGGAGGCGACGCCGTCTCCGTCCTTCTCGATCCGATAGCCGCCGACGACGCAGTCGGCGGTGCGATGGTGCTTGACCTTGACCATCACGCGCTCACCGTCCACGTATCGCTGATCCCGGCGCTTGGCGACGATGCCGTCCTGGCCGAACCCCTCGAGGTCGGCGAACCAGCGCCTGGCCAGCTCCAGATCCCGGGTTTGGGGGGTGAGAACGAGACCCGGACCGGGCCGCAGATCCTCCGGTCCGCGCGGTGGGTCCTCGGCCCCGGCCGTCGCGAGAAGCGATGCAAGCTCGCTGCGGCGCGAGTCGGTGTCGAGGGAGCGGAGGTCGCGGCCATCGATCTCGATCGCGTCGAAGGCGACGAACGTCGCGGGGATCTCCCCGGCCAGCCGGTTCACCCGTGAGGCGGCGGGGTGCAGACGCATCTGGAGAGCGTCGAAGTCGATCGCCGGCTCGTCGATCGGATGTCCGAGCTCGGCGGCCGTCCCGTACGGGCTGCCGGCCGGGAGCACCAGCACGATCTCCCCGTCGAGCACGAACGGACGGGAGCCGAGGGTCCCGAGCAGCTCAACCAGCTCGGGGAAGTAGCGCCCGAGCGGGCGTTCCCCGCGGCTGTCGAGTTGGACGTCGTCCGCTCCCGCCCGGACGATCGCGCGGAAGCCGTCCCACTTGGGTTCGTAGCACCAGTCGCCGCCCTCCGGGAGCTCGCCGGCGGCCTTGGCGAGCATGGGACGCGGGCGCGGGTCCGGAGGCATCGCCACGCGCCGCTAGGTCATCCACGCTTCGAACCGCTGCTCGACCTCACGCAGGCGCTCGCTGAGCGCCTCGAGCATCGAGACGGCGATCTGCGGATGCCCGAGGAGGAATGCGCGGAACCCCTCGCCCGGGATCCGGAGGGTCCCCACCGGAGAGGTGGCCTTCACGGTCGCGAGCCGGCGGCCGGACGACATCAACGCCATCTCACCGACGAATTGGCCCGCGTGCAGCCGGTGGAAGCGGCCCCCGACGTCGACCTCTGCCGTGCCTTCCAGCAACACGTACATCGCGTCGCCGACGTCCCCCTGCGTCACGATGTGCTCGCCTTCGGCGAACGACGCCTGTTCGCCCATCGCGATGATCTCCGAGACGTCTTCGTCCGAGAGCCCGGAAAAGAAGGGGGTGTTCCGCAGTGCCTTCGCTTCGACGGCGGCGTCGCTCATGGGCTGTTTCCTCCGTGTCCTTGGCCTCGGATGCGCAGTGTAGCGAGGCGTGGTCCCGGACACAGGGTCCGCCGTTCATCTGCTGAGACCCGCCGGTCGATCAGGTCGGGCACGGAACGGGCCGGGCGTCGCCTAGGCGGCTTCCGCTCGCTCGCCGGTCACGCGTTCGACGCCTTCGGAGGTGCGAGGTTCCTCCAACAGGTCGATCACCGCGCGTTCCAGCTCGAGTTGCAGCGCTGCGCCGGGAAGGGCGTCGCCGGGCAGCTCGAGTGACGGCGCGATCGTCCATCCGGAGCGGAAGCGGTCGAACACGCGAGGATCGATGTAGGAGTCTCGCGCGACCGTCGGTGTGTTGCCGAGCGACGTCGCCACGGTCTTCACTGCGGCCGACACCACGCGCTTGCGTGCCGAGGGCGAGTGGGCTCCCGTCGCGTCGGAGGCGACAGCCACCGCCCCGAGCACCGTTGCGTGCCAGGTCCGGAAGTCCTTCGCCGTGCAGTCCGGGCAGGCGTGGTCCTTCAGGTACGCGTTGATGTCCTCGGATCGGACGTCGATCCACGTCCGGGCGTCTCGGTACGCGAGCAGCTCCTCGCCGCCGCCCCGTCGTCGCTTGAGGCTGGCCAGGACACGCGCCGTTGGCGGGTCCTCGATGCTTTGCGTGCGGCGGAGGCCGCCCTTAGCTGTGTAGTCGAACGACACGGACGTCCCTCGCACCTGCACGTGGTCTCTGCGGATCGTGGCGAGACCGAACGTCTCGTTCTGTGCGGCATAAACCTCCGACCCGATCCGAAAGAGGCCCCGATCCAGCATGCGGACGGCGCACGCGAGAACGCGTTCCCGGTCGGGACGGGTCCGGCGAAGGTGGGTGGTCACGGTTGTCCGGAGATCGGGGAGCGACTCGGCGAACCGGAGCATCCGGTCGAACTTCTCCGCGTCCCGGCGCGTGCGCCAATCGTCGTGATACCGATACTGACGGCGTCCGGCATTGTCGACCCCCGTTGCCTGCAGGTGTCCTCGTGGATCCGCGCAGATCCACACGTCGGCCCACGCCGGAGGAACGGCCAGGGATCGGATCCGGTGGAGCGTCCGATCGTCGCGGATCGTTGCTCCATCCGGGCCGAGATACTCGAAACCTCGCCCACGGCGACGGCGGGTGATCCCGGGAGCCGTCGGATCGGACCGACGGGTGCGCGGCATGTCAGCGTTCCCGTGCAGCGCGAACGAGTGGCTTCGCGAGCCGGTACACCGTGTACGCGAGCAGGAGCAGACCGACGATCGCACGAACCTGTTCCTCGGAGATCGACGTGCGCTTCGCGACCGGCCGGGCCACCACGCGATCCACCGCCGCCCCGCGCCAGCCCTTCAAGGAAGCGTTGCCCACGTTCGTGCCGATCGTTCCGATCCTGCTCATCCCGTTCGGCTCCATCTCGTCGCTCCCTGCTGGTCGTCCCGGCGGCGATACCCGGCTGGAGTCGATTCCATGCCAGGTCGTGCGCATCGTGGGGACGCACGGACGGGGGCACCGTGTCGCGAGCGTCGGACGAGATGGGCGCGGAGGGGCGAGCGGTACCCTGCGGGCCGGAACGGGGTACGCACGAGGGTCTAGGCGCAGAGCGACTTCGAAGGCGACGTGTGAGGGAGACCTCCGGCCGACCCCGGTCGGATCCGGATACCGGGTGGAGCCCGCTGCGCGAGCCGTTGAATGCGAAAGGCCCCGGCCGGAGCCGGGGCCTTCAGCGAAACGCTCTGGGTCTTGGGTTCAGGCGCTGGGCTTGACGTTCGCGGCCTGCGGGCCCTTCTGGCCCTGGGTCACGTCGAACTCGACCTTCTGCCCCTCTTCGAGGTTGCGGTACCCCTCGCCGACGATCGCGCTGAAATGCACGAACACGTCGGCAGAGCCGTCCTCGGGGGTGATGAAGCCGAATCCCTTGTCAGCGTTGAACCACTTCACGGTACCTGTTGCCACGAGCACTCACTCCTATCTTGCACGACACCCGGCCACGTCGGCCGGTGGAGGGAACTGCTCGAAGCACAGAACCACGATAGCTACCCTCGGCGTGAAGCCTAGCAGCTCCGGGTGACACGCGGGACCCCTTCGGACCTGGACGTTCGTGGGGCGGAACCTAGCCGGGGAGGCCGCGGATCTCACGCGCGGTGAGCTTCTTGGTGGAATCCGCGAGGCGCAGCCCGGCCATCCTGACGGGGCCGGGAGCCCATTCGTCCTGCTTGAGGAGCTCGACGGAGAGCCGACCCTCGTTGTCCTCCGAGATCCGCATCACCGTTCCTTGCCCGGTGCGGTAGATGCGAGGCTCGTCCATGAACCCATCCTACGTCATCCGGCCCCACTCGGGCCAGGGGCTGTGTGGAGCCCGCCGCCCAGCCCACCGCCCGAGCCGCCGCGCGGGCCCGTGTGCGGTAGCGTCCGGCGCGTGCGGATCTGTGTGTTCTGCGGCTCATCGAGCGACAGCGCCCCGGCGTTCACGAAGGTGGCCGTCGAGGTGGGCGGTGCCCTCGCGTCCCGTGGGATCGGCCTCGTCTACGGAGGAGCGAGCGTGGGGACGATGGGCGCGCTTGCCGACGCCGCCCTCGCGGGAGGCGGCGAGGTCGTCGGCGTGATCCCGGGATCGATGACCGGGCCCGAGGTCGCGCACGAAGGGCTGACCGAGCTGCATGTGGTCGAGGGCATGCACGAGCGCAAGGCACTGATGAGTGCGCTCTCGGACGGATGCCTCGCGCTGCCCGGCGGTGCGGGAACCTTCGACGAGCTGTTCGAGGCGTGGACGTGGCGCAACATCGGCCTGCACGACAAGCCGGTCGGGGTCTTGGATGCCGACGGGTTCTACGACCCGCTGCTCGAACAGCTCGACCGGATGGAGCAGAGCGGGTTCCTCCGCCGGGCGCATCGCGAGACGTTGATCGTGGGCGTGGAGGCAGGGGAGCTGCTCGACCGCGTCGTCGAAGCGGTGCGGACCGGCGGCTGAGACGACCGCCCGTAGACTCACCTGCATGGTCGATGCATCGCCGAGCGTGTACGAGGCCGTGGGCGGGATGCCGTTCTTCGAGCGCCTCGTCGATCGCTTCTACGAGGGTGTCGCCGCCGACGAGGTGCTGCTGTCGCTGTACCCGCAGCCGGAGGACCTGGCGCCGGCGCGACGCCACCTGACTCTGTTCCTCGCGCAGTACTGGGGCGGACCGACCACCTACAGCGACGAACGCGGGCATCCTCGGCTGCGGATGCGCCACGCTCCGTTCGCGGTCGGGCCCGACGCGCGGGACCGGTGGCTGGGGCACATGCGCGCGGCCGTCGATGCGGTCGATCCGCCTGCCGAGGTCCGTACCGCGCTGCTGGACTACTTCGACTGGGCCTCCGAAGGCCTGCGGAACCAGGACTAGGGAGCCGGTGCGATGCGCTACAGCCTGATGTTCGAGGGGCAGGAAGGCGTCACGTGGGAGGAATGGCTCGCGGCCGCTGAGGCCTGTGAGCGCCTCGGCTTGGAGGGGTTGGTCTCCTCCGACCACTACTTCCCGACGAACGGTTCGACCGATCGTGGTTCCTCCGACGCGTGGACGGTGATGGCCGCGCTCGCCGCGCGGACCGAACGGATCCGGCTCGGAACGCTCGTGTCACCGGTGACGTTCCGCCATCCGGCGCACCTGGCGAAGGTCGTGGCCACCGTTGACCGGATCTCCGGCGGCCGCGTCGACCTCGGTATGGGCGCCGGCTGGTGGGAGGAGGAGCACGCCACGCACGGCCTCCCGTTCCCTCCGACGGTCGAGCGATTCGAACGGCTCGAGGAGCAGCTGGAGATCGTCCAGGGGCTGTTCACGCAGGATCCGTTCGCGTTCGAAGGGACCCACTACCGGCTCGAGCGGGGATCGTTCTTTCCCAAGCCGGTGCAGCGGCCACACCCACCGATCGTGATCGGCGGCGCGGGCGGCCGATGGCTCACCCGTCTGATCGTGCGGTGGGCAGACGAGTTCAACACGGTCTCGGCCTCACCGTCGGTCGCCAAGGAGCGCTTCGAACGGGTTCGTTCCGCGCTCGACGAGGCGGGCCGTGGACAGCAGACCCTCACGACGTCGGTGATGACCTGGTGCTACGTGGGCGCTACCGAGGCACAGTGGCGCGCGCGGGTCGAGCGCGCGAAGCAGCTCGATCCCGAGCTCGACGACGCGTGGATCGACGAGACGTGCGTGTTCGGAACACCGGACCGGGCCGCCGAGCGGATCCGAGCGTTCGCCGACGCGGGAGCGCAGCGGATCGTGCTGAACCACTCGTTGTTCGACGACCTCGACATGATCGAGCTGCTCGCGGCCGAGGTCTTCCCATTGGTTGAAAACTGACCCGGTTCCGGCCGGTCAACGGGCGCCTGCCACGGGTACGCGTCAACCTCGAAGGGCCAGTCCGCGGAACGAATCGACGAACCCGGCGGCGCGGAGCTCGTCGGCGGTCGGGGCCTCGCCGGCCGGGGCCCCGTCGATCCGCTGGAGTTCGATCCTCCGCACGCGGCCATCCTTGACGAGGCCCGTCAGAGCGTCGATCCACGACGTCACGGGGACGCCGAAGGTCACGAGCGATCGTCCGCCCCGTTCCAGGAACGCTGCGAGCTCGCCGCCCACCAGCACGACGTAGGCACCGGCGACCCGCGCGGGCCGGCCCGCCGCGGTCTCGGGCCATCCGAGCGCGGCGCCGTAGGGCTGCGCCGGATCCGTCGCGGCGAGCGCGATCGCGTCGGTGGTCTCCGCCACGCGCACCGAGCGGATCCGGTCGACCGCCCCCGGCAGGGCGAACTGCGCGGCGCCGAGTCCGTCGACGAAGTAGCCTCGTCGCACGGCTCCCGTTTCCTCCATCACCTTGAGGACGCCGTACACGGCGGCGAAGCCGCCGGGGACGCCCTCGGCAAGCACCGCCTCGCGCGTCACGATCCCCTGACGCTGGAGGAGTTGTTCCGCCCGAGCGTGCGCGGTCTCCGTCTGGGTGTGGGAACTCGTCAGCAGCGGAGCGACGAGCGACCACCGACCGGCGCCCCCGGGTGGACCCGTCGTGCGGAGCCGGCCGGGTCGGGGCCGCCCTCCCCGCGCGTGTCCGCGGGTTCGCGTGGAGAGCACGGCACGCAGTGGTGCAAGGGTGTCGTTGGTAACCTCGCCCGCCCACACCAGGTCCCAGAGGGCGGTGAGGACGACCGGCTCGTCCGCCGTGCCGGCTGCCTCGACCAGATCGTTCCAGAACGACGCGCCGCGCGCGGCGAGCCGGGCCCGGATCGCGTCGTGGAGGGATCCTTCCGGGGGTTCGTCCGCTACCCGCGGTGCGAGGAGAGGGAGGCGGTCGCGGAACCACAGTGCGACGCGTCCGTCGGTTGCCCCGAGCGGCCCCGCCCCTGTCCACACGAGCTCGCCGCTGGCGGCCAGCGCATCGAGATCGGCCGGGCGGTACGAACGGACCCGCGCGGGGAGCACATCCTTCTCGAGCACCGAGGCGGGGATCGCGAGGCCCTGGAGCTGGTCGATCACGCGCTCGAGCGCGTCGGGTCCCTCCCGCGGCCGGATCACCGCCTGCCACGAGGGGAGGAACCGCCCGAGCGCTGCGGCCTCGACCGGCTCCACCTGCTTGCGCAGCACCGCGAGCGAGCGACGCCGAAGGACACGGAGAACGTCGGCGTCACACCACTCGCGCTCCACGCCGACCGGGCGGAACGCACCCTGGACCACGGTCCGGTCGGCCTCGAGGGTTTCGAGCGCCCGGCGGATCCGATCGACGCCGACGCCAAGCCGCGAGGCGATCTCCGCCGCCACGAACGGCCCGTGGGTGCGCGCGTAGCGCGTGACGAGTCCCTCCAGCGGCGCCTCGGTCGGTTCGACGAACACCGCCGGGAGGCCACGCGGCAGACTGACTCCGAGCGTGTCGCGGATCCGCGCGGCATCCTCCACGGCCGCGTAGCGATCCTCACCGGAGATCCGCACCGAGATCGCACGCTTGTCGTCCACGAGCTGCCGCAGCCAGCCCTCGACCTCGTGCGCCGGGGCCTCGGATCGCGCGCGGACCTCGGTCGCCGTCAGATCGCCGAGGCGTCGAAGCAGGTCGTGCACGTCGTCGAGCGAGCGCGCGCGTCGTCCCTGGACCAGGGATTGCAGTTCGAGCTCGAGGTGGTCGAGTGCGGACGCGTCGAGCAGATCCCGGAGCTCGCCGTCGCCGAGCAGCTCGCGGAGCAGATCAGGGTCGAGTGTGAGGGCAGCGGCGCGTCGCTCCGCCAACGGCGCGTCCCCTTCGTACATGAACACCCCGACCCAGTCGAACAACAGCGACTGCGCGAACGGCGACGCATGGGGGGTGTCGACGGCGACGACGCGGATCGTGCGAGACCGAAGGTCGCCGAGCACCGAACGCAATGCCGGAAGATCGAAGACGTCCCGCAGGCACTCGCGCGTCGTCTCGAGCAGCAGCGGGAACTCCGGATAGGCGGCCGCAGCCTGCAGCAGGTCGGCGGCACGCTGGCGTTGTTGCCACAGGGGCGTGCGCTCGCCCGGACGGCGGCGGGGGAGCAACAGTGCACGACCCGAGGCCTCGCGGAACAGCGAGGCGAACAGGGCGGTCCCCGGCAGGGTGCGCACGACCTCGTCCTCGATCGTGTCGGGGTCCAGCAGCAAGTCGTCGAGGGGGATCGTCTCCTCGGCCTCGGGCAGCCGGATCACGATGCCGTCGTCGCTCCACAGCACCTGCGCGCCGGGCCCGAGACGATCGAGCAGCCGGGCCTCGATCGCGAGCGCCCACGGCGCGTGCACCTTCGCCCCGAAGGGTGAGAGGACGCACATCCGCCAGTCACCGATCTCGTCACGGAACCGCTCGACCACGATCGTGCGATCGTCGGGAACCGCGCCGGTGGCCTCCGCCTGCTCGTCGAGGTAGGCGACGAGGTTGCGCGCCGCGAGCTCATCGAGTCCGTTCTCGGTACGTAGGCTCGCCACGGCCGCCGACGTGTCGGTCTCCACGAGCTCGCGGGTGAACGCTCCGAGCGCCCGGCCGAGCTCGAGGGGACGCCCGGGCTTGTCGCCCTTCCAGAAGGGCGTCTTGCCCGGTTCACCCGGTGCGGGGGAGACGACGACGCGGTCGCGCGTGATGTCCTCGATCCTCCATGAGCTCGCGCCGAGGACGAACACTTCCCCTGCACGCGACTCGAACACCATCTCCTCGTCGAGCTCCCCGACGCGGGTTCCGTCGGGAAGGAAGACGCCGAACAGTCCTCGATCGGGGATCGTTCCTCCGTTGGTGATCGCGATCCGTCCCGCGCCCTCGCGCGCCCGCACCGTGCCGTGGACCCGGTCCCAGACCAGGCGCGGCCGCAGCTCGGAGAACGCATCGGAGGGGTACCGGCCCGAGAGCAGGTCGAGCACCGCATCGAACACACCCTCGGAGATCTCCGCGAAGTTCGCCGCGCGCCGGACGACACGTCGCATCGCCTCGACCGGCCACTCGTCGACCGCTCCCATCGCCACGAGCTGTTGCGCGAGGACGTCGAGCGGCGCTCGGGGGAACCGCGTCTCTTCGATCAGTCCCTCGTGCATCCGGCGCACGACGACGGCGGCCTCGAGCAGATCACCCCGGTATTTCGGGAACAGCTTCCCGCGGCTCGGTTCGTCGACGCGATGACCGGTCCGCCCGATCCGTTGCATGCCGCGGGCCACGGACCCCGGCGATTCGACCTGGACGACGAGATCGACCGCGCCCATGTCGATCCCGAGCTCGAGTGAGGAAGTCGCAACGAGCGCACGCAACTCGCCCCGCTTGAGGAGGTCTTCGATCTCCAGTCGCTGCTCGCGTGCGATCGAGCCGTGATGGGCGCGGACGAGGTCTTCCCCGGCGAGCTCGTTCAGCTGCGCGCTGAGCCGCTCGGCGAGCCGACGTGCGTTCACGAAGATCAGGGTCGACCGGTGCGCGCGGATCAGCTCCAGCAATCGAGGATGGATCGCCGGCCAGATGCTCGCGTGCTGCGGCCCTGCGGCCGCGGGGCCACCCGCCGGCTCGTCGAGTCGCGTGCCGAGCTCTCCCATGTCCTCGACCGGCACCACGACCTCGACGTCGAGCTGCTTGCTGCGTCCGGCATCGACGATCGTGACCGGCCGCAGCGCCCCGCCGTCGTCGTGGCCACCGAGGAAGCGCGCGATCTCCTCGAGCGGACGCTGGGTCGCCGACAGGCCGATCCGTTGAGGCGGCCGGTCGCAGAGCTCCTCGAGTCGCTCGAGCGACAGGGCGAGATGCGCCCCGCGCTTCGTGGCGGCGACGGAGTGGATCTCGTCCACGATCACGACCTCGATCGAGCGCAGGAGCTCGCGTTGCTGTGAGGTCAGCATCAGATAGAGCGACTCGGGCGTCGTGATCAGCACGTCGGGCGGACGTCGCGCGATCTGCCGACGCTCGCGAGAGGGCGTGTCGCCGGTGCGGATCGCGACGGTCGGCTCGTGCAGCACCCTCGCCCCGGTCCGGTCGGCGGCGTGACGGATCCCGGCGAGCGGCGCGCGCAGGTTCCGTTCGACGTCGACCGCGAGCGCCCGGAGGGGAGAGATGTACAGGACGCGCGCGCGACGCTGCGGTTCCGGTGCCGCCTGGGTCGCTAGGCGATCGATCGCCCACAGGAACGCCGCGAGCGTCTTGCCCGAGCCGGTCGGGGCGAGCAGCAGTGTGTGATCGCCGTCGGCGATCGGCGGCCAGCCGAGCTGCTGTGCCCGCGTGGGAGCGTCGAAGGATGCTCGGAACCACTCCCGGACCGGGGGGGAGAACCTCTCCAGTGGTGCGTCCAGTGGTGCGTCCAGTGGTGCGTCGAGAGGTGCGTCGGGTGGTGCTGGGGCCATCCGGTCACCGTACCCGCGGCCGCCGACAAGCGGGGGTGCTCAACCCGCGGAGCGCGTGCGTCGACTCCGTGCGCCGCCACCGAGAACCCCGAGGTCGAGCAC
Source organism: Actinomycetota bacterium (assembly GCA_040881665.1). Classification (NCBI taxonomy): domain Bacteria; kingdom Bacillati; phylum Actinomycetota; species Actinomycetota bacterium. Next base: position 11,387 of record JBBECT010000002.1, on the reverse strand, counting down.
GCCACCGAGGATCACCAGCAGGACGCCGGCGAGCGAGCGAACACCGTCGTCGAAGGAGTTCTCCGCGACCGCCCAGGCGACCGTGGTGGTGGGCAGGAAGAGGAACCCGAGGAACGGCCAGATGAACGAGTCGAACCCTCGCGACAGATAGTCGGTGAAGACCCACAGCACGAACAGCACGAAGCGCGGCAGCGCGAACGAGAACAGGACGATCAGGCAACCCATCGAGGCATCCTGACCGAGGAGGTGAGCCCCGTCCAGCGTGGATCGGGCTATGGGACCCGGGTCCGTTCCTCTCGCGCGGTCTTCCGGAGCAGGAACGCGTAGCCGATCACGGCGATCATCGCGAAGATGAACCACTGCACCGCGTACGAGAGGTGCGGGCCTTCGGTCGGTGGCGGAAGCGGAACCGGCTCGGGGAGCACGTCCGGCTGCGGAGGCAGCTGCTCCTGGAGGCGCAGGTAGATGCCCGGGACGAGCGGAGCGCCCGAGGCGGAGATCGCGTCGACGTCGATCGCGCCGACGGTGCCGTTCGCGTCCGGGCCCGTTCCCTCCTCCTCGGACGGGACGAGGATCCCCGTGAGACTGACCTCACCCTGCGGGGGAGCGACTTGCTCGTCCTCCGGGCGGTCGATCTCGATCGGAACCCACCCTCGATCCACGAGCACGGACATACCACCGGTGTCCGGTCGGAGAGGGGTCAGGACGTGGTTCCCCGGTCTGCCGTCCAGCGTTCGGCCGAACAGGATCAGCTCGCCGGATCGGTCGTAGCTCCCGGTCACGGTCGCTCGATGGAACGAGGCTCCTGCCGCACCGGAACTCGCGAGCACCTCCTCGAGGGGAGCGGGCGGGGCCCGGAGTCCGGTCTCGACGCGGGCGTTCAGCGCGCGACGCTGCTCGAGGCGGTCGAGCTGCCAGACGCCCAAACGGGCGCAGACACCGGCTACGACGATCACGAGCAGCGTGGCGACGATCCACCGGGGGCGCAGGAACCAGTGTCGGGACGAGGCCATCGCGACGAAGGATAGCCGTGGACCCTGCCTGCCTCGGCCCTGCCCGGTCGTCGGCCTTAGGGCGAAGGACGACCCATCGCCTCCCCCGTCGGTGCCGACGGTGGGTGGTACTCCGTAGGACCAGCGGGCTAGTCTGAGTGCCGCCGCACCACCCCGGTGCGAACCGAACGAACGACGTGGAGAACCACGTGCCTTGGAGGTGCGACGTGCGGGATCGATCGAGCGACGCGACGGGCAGAGCCGTCGGGCGGGCGCGGGCGAGTGTGGTCGTCGCGTTCTGGGCGGTGGCACTGGTCGCGGGGTTGGTTCCCCTCGCGCCTGCGGGCGCAGTGAACGTGCCGCACGCGGTGATCGTGTCCGACGACCCCTCCGACGACACGCCGCACGTTCTCGACGGCAAGGTCGAAGCGATCGCGCAGGTCGGCTCGACGATCGTGGCCGGCGGGAAGTTCAACGAGGTCCGCAACGCAGGAGCGAGCACGCGCTTCCCGCGGACGAACCTGTTCGCGTTCGACGCGGCTACCGGCAAGGTCAGTCAGACGTTCGCTCCGCAGCTCGACGGGACCGTGGAGACGCTCGCCGCGTCTTCGGACGGGACGAGCGTGTACGTCGGAGGAACGTTCAAGAACGTCGACGGACAGGCGCAGAAGAAGATCGCGCGCCTCGATGTCGCGACCGGAGCCCGGGTGGGCAACTTCAAGCCGAACCCGAACGCCGCCGTCAAGGACATCGTCGTTCGCGGCTCCACGGTGTACCTCGCCGGCGACTTCAAGAAGGTGAAGAGCGTCCTGCGTGGCGGACTCGCGGCGGTCGACGCGACGACCGGCGCGCTCTCGGCCGACCTGAACATCCCGTTCACCGAGCCGCGCCTGGGCAGCAGCCCCAGTGTGAACAAGATCGACGTGACGCCCGACGCGTCGACCCTGATCGCGATCGGTAACTTCAAGCGTGCGGGCGGCCAGGTTCGCGAGCAGATCGCGATGGTCGATCTGTCGAGCACGCCCGACTCGCTCGCGAACTGGCAGACGAACCGGTTCCCGGCCTCGGATTGCTCCAGCTCGTTCGACACCTACATGCGTGATGTGGACATCTCCCTGGACGGGTCCTACTTCGCGGTGGCGACCACCGGCGCATACGACGGAGGGCCGCCGGTGCTGTGTGACACGGTGTCGCGGTGGGAGACCGGCGCCCGCGGCTCGAACCTGCAGCCGACCTGGGTCGACTACACGGGCGGCGACACCCTGTACAGCGTGGCGATCACCGGCACGGCGATCTACGTCGGCGGTCACCAGCGCTGGATGAACAACCCGTTCGCCGGCGACTCGAAGGGACCGGGCGCTGTCGATCGTCCCGGGATCGCGGCGATCGATCCGAACAACGGCGTGCCGTTCTCCTGGAACCCCGGACGGTCGCGGGGTGTCGGCGCGTTCGCGCTCGTGTCGACCGACCAAGGGCTCTACGTGGGCAGCGACACCGACAAGCTCGGCGGCGAGTTCCATGCTCGCGTCGGGATGTTCCCGGTCGCCGGCGGTACGACACCGCCGGTCGGCGTGCCGGGCTCGCTTCCCGGCGACCTGTACCGGGTCGAGACCAACGGCGCGTTCACGAAGCGCACGTTCAACGGCACGACCTACGGGACATCCCAGAGCACGGGAGCGAGCCTGTCGAGCCTGCGTGGGGCGATGATGTTGTCGGGCAAGCTGTACCACGGGGCGAGCGACGGGAAGTTCTACGTCCGGACCTTCAACGGATCGACCCTCGGTTCTGCGACGCAGATCCCGACACTGGGACTCGAGGGGCGTGGGTTCGCGCCGCAGAACCTCACCGGGCTGTTCTACGACAACCACCGCATCTACTACACGATCAGCGGCCGGAACGGTCTCTTCTACCGGTACTTCACTCTGGAGTCGAACATCCTCGGCGGCGAGGAGTTCACCGCGACCACGGGGGGCGGGATCTCCTGGGGCTCGGTGAAGGGCATGACGATGGCGTCCGGAACGCTCGTCGTCGCGGTCGAGAGCGGCAGCGGTCAGAACACGACGGGCAAGCTCTTTCGCGTGAACTGGGTCAACGGAGCTCCCAGCGGCGCCGTGACGCAGATCGGGGGCAGCGGGGTCGACTCGGTCGACTGGCGGTCCTTGGGCCTGTTCGTGCTGGCTCCGTAAAGGACCGTCTCGACCGGGTGAGGAATCTGCTTCCGGGGGTTGCGTCGACCCGCGGAGCGGGTGTATTACAGGTTTCGCTCTGGGGAAATCAAAGCGTCCGAGCTGCCATCCGCGGCTCGGCGACGACGGCGGCGCGACGCGGGCACGCGCCGCCGTCACCTTTTCCGGACCGGCTCGGTCCCGGTGCTAGGCTTGTCGACCCCCGGGCGTGTAGCTCAGCGGGAGAGCGCTCGCCTCACACGCGAGAGGCCGTAGGTTCGATCCCTACCACGCCCACCGGGACAACCCCAGGTCAGAGGCCGATTCTTGGCCCTCGGGCCGTTGCACTTCCGAACTTCCCCCCGGATTAGGTAGCAGATTAGGTAGCAACTCGGTACGCTTTCGGCCCGTGGGATGGATCCTGAAGGTCGAGGGAAAGAGAGGCCTCCGGTACAAGGCGGGGTGGCGAGACCCCTCCAAGCGGGTCCGCTACAAGTCCTTCCCCCGGTGGCGCGACGCTAACGAGTTCCTCAAGCAACTCGAGGGCTCGAAGTCGCAGGGAACCTATCGTGACCCGTCCGCCGGCCGCGAGCCACTCGAGTCCTACCTCACCGATTGGCTCGCCTCGGCAGTCGACCTGCGGCCGTCAACCAAGGCGCTGTACGAGACGGAGGCGCGTCTGTACGTGCTCCCGTGGTTCGGGCAGATGCCGCTCGCCGAGATCGGCAAGGGCGAGGTTCGCCGGTTCATCGCGGATCTGGACAAGAGGGGAGTGGGGGCGCGAACGATCCAGCTCTCTCGTCAGCTGCTCGCCCGTGTCCTGCGCCAAGCGGTCGACGACGGACTGATCCCGGCGAACCCGACGACCAACGTCCCCGCGCCACCGACCTCTCGCAAGGCGCCGCGTGTGCTGACACCCGCCGAGGTCGAGACGATCGCCGAGAAGATCAATCCGCGGTTCCGCGCTCTCGTTCTGACGCAAGCCTACGCGGCGCTGCGCTATGGCGAGGTCGCGGGCCTTCGGTGGAGTCGGGTGCGTCTGCTCGAGCGCAAGCTCGACATCGAGGAACAGCTGACCGAGGTTCGCGGCTACGTCGCGTTCGGACCGACCAAGAGCGGGCAGCGACGCACCGTCTCGATCCCGCAGTTCATCGCCGACGAGCTGGCTGCACACGCCGAGGCGTTCCCGTCCTCCGATCTCGTCTTCACCGCGTCCGAGGGCGGGCCGATACCAGGCAATCGCTTCCGCAAGCGGTACTGGGCGAAGGCGGTCAAGGCCGCGAAAGTGAAACCGTCGCCGACGCCGCACGATCTCCGACACTTCGGCGCGTCCGTCGCGATCCAGGCCGGCGCGCACCCGAAGGCGATTCAGTCGCGACTCGGACATGCGTCGATCACCACGACGCTGAACACCTACGGTGCGTTGTTCCCGCACCTTGACGAGGAGCTGGCCGATGCGCTGGACGAGATCGACCGATCGGGCGGGGCGGTCGTCGCTCTAGAAGAGCACTCGGGGTAGACGTTCGTCCTCGGCTTCTGGGATATCGACAGTGAGGAGACCCAGCTTGTCACCGCGCCGCTTCACGTCACGGTTGACCCGTAGGTTGCAAGGGCAGTACCGATAGAGGTAGCCCTCAAGTCGTGCGTCGAGGACGTACGAAGGTGCCCCCCAGACAAGGCCTTTGGTTCGCTGGCCGCCTTTGAGTTGTCCGTTCCTCGATTTTGTTCCGGGCCGAGTGCCTCGATTCGAGCGTGGTGTCCTGCTCCCAGGGAAGTGGAAGTCGGCGGGGGAGCGGAAGCCGCCGGTCGCGGAAAGGTAGTCGTCCACGCCCAAGATCCCGTCGTCTCCGCGCCAAGCAACGTGACGCCCGAGGTTCCGCCCACAATCCTGGCAGATCGCCTGAAAGACCCTTTGCTCATCTCCTCCGACCCACTCGGCCAGAGTCTTGTCTGTTCCGCTCATTGCCCCTAGAATTACACCGTTCAGATTCTACGGCAACCCCGAATAATCGGTGGCCGGTGACACCGCGAACTCCCGGCAGCTGATGTCGACCCAGGGACGGGTTGGCTCTGGGAGGCTGCCGTGGAGGCATCCACTTTCGAGCCGCTCCTCACCATCGAGGGTGCCGCTCAGATCACCGGGCTTTCGTCCGCGACCTTGTATGCCTGGGTCGAGGCCGTTCCGCCCAGAATTCCTCACGTTCGACTCGGTCGCGCGATCCGGTTCGATCCCGTGGAACTGCGAGCGTGGGTGGACGAGAACCGGCGCGGGGTGGCGTCGTGAACGGTGCCGCCGAGGAGCTCACACTCTGGACGGCCAACGCTCGAGCGCAGGGCATCGCGGGTGCCGAGCGTACGGACGGCGAGTGGATCGAAGGGCGGGTGCGGTGGGTCGCCTCGCTTCCCGAGGGCGAAGCCGTGAACGCCGATGGGGTGCACGACAGCACCTACAACGAGCCAAGCTCGCCGGGTAGCGTCGGCGCACTGTTCACTCGCCTCAACGCGCTCGGACTGATTGAGCACGATGGCTTCATGAGGTCGCGTCGGATCCGCCGTCACGGTGGATTGCAGAGCACATGGCGCAGGACGGCGGTGCCGTATGTCTCCCCAGAATGAAGCCCCCGGCGCGGGGAGCGCCGAGGGCCTGCGTACTAGGGAGCCTCACCAGTCCCCACAGTCTAACGGACAGCAAGGACGTAGACCGCTCACGGACAAGGAGATGCAGCAGGTCCTGGGTGGAATGCGGCAGCCGGACGGGAGCTGGACCTTTCCCTCCCTCGACGGTGCCGGAAAGGATCTCTCACCCTGGGATCCGTGGCTCGACGTTCGCGCTCTGCTCGCAAACGGGGTGCCGGAGCCGAAATTCCTCGACGAGGACAAGCTCCTTCCCGAGCGAGCGCGGGTGATCGGAGTTGGCCCGGCCGAGAGTGGCAAATCTCTGTGGGCACTGTGGACGGCGAGTGAGTTGTCAAAAGCGGGGATCGACGTCGCCTACTTCAGTGAGGAGAACCCGCTAACCGAGGACCTACGGCGGCTGGGCCGCCTCGGCCCGGACCTCGAGCATCTGAGGTTCGGGAACGGCGGCGTCGCACTCGTCCCGGACATGGTGCGCCCTATCGCTGATCAGGTGGAGGGGTGCGCACTCGTGGTCTTCGACACGCTATCGGCGTGCTGGTCAGGGGACGAGAACGACAACGCTCAGATCACCGCGCTCGACCGGGAGGTCCTAGTCCCGCTGATCGAGGCAACTGGAGCCACGGTTCTGGTACTGGATCACACCGGCAATCCACAGCCGAACGTGAGGCGGCGGGGCGTGAGTGCTCCCCGTGGCGCGAGCGCAAAGGGGCAGAAGTTCGACTCGCTGCTCGAGTTCCAAGCGACAGGTGATGGCTCCTTCACCATCACGCACGGGAAGGCCCGCGTCGGCGGTAGGAAGCAACGTCCCCTCTCGTGCTCGGTCATCGACCAGGACGACGGGTCCATGACGATCGTCACCGAGGTGGCCTCGCGAGCTGAGCAGGCATCCAGCGTGGCAGAGAAGGCGCTGGGCCTCCTCGATGCGGATGGCATCTCGACGAAGCGATTGAGGGAGCGGATCCGCACCGAGCTCAAGGTCGGGACGAACACCGCCTCGCAGGCGGTGGACATCCTCCGCGATGACGAGCGGGTGGCGACCCACAGGGAAGGGCCCGCGACCATGTGGAGGGGGGCATGAGGGTGTACCGGGTGTACTTGGGGTGTACCTGGGGCATACGGGACACCCCTGAGGATGTGGGGAGGGTGTACTGGGGGTGGGTGTCTATAGACACCCCGGTACACCCGTACACCCCTCGGCGCGGGGAGCACCTCGATGCCGCGTGAGGGTGTACCGCAGAAAGCCGATCGCTATCTGCTCGGCGGCCGCGTCAACATCCTCTACGCCGACGAGCGCGAGATCATCGCCGACGTCCGCTCCGATCAAGGTGTGATTTGGCGCTGTGCATGGGCCGAAGGCAACTGGTGGTGCGCCTGTCCCGCTCGAGGACGGTGCTGTCACCTGGCCGCGGTACAACGCGTTGTCGTCAGACCGACCGAGAGAGAGGCGCTCAACGATGACCAGTGAACTCACCTTCAACGTGCCGGCCGACAAAATGCCGACTCGAGACGAACTCGTCGAGAGCTATCAGGGCGACCCCACTCTGGCTTTGAACATCCGATACTTCTCGACCCCGACACCCGCCAACCGATGGCTCGGCGTCTGCGCGGTCCAGGCCGTCGCCACGTTCCTCGATCCCGACGCGCTGTGCCATGTCCATATCAGCGAAGGCGCCGACCTCACGCTCGTACAACACGCGCTCGCTGAGATCCTCGAACACCTCCCCGAGCAGTGGGCGATGCACACAAAGGCTCAGGAGCGGGCGGGCACGCTGCTGGAGCTCCCTGATCGGGCGCCCGACACCGAGTCGACACCACGCGGAGACTGACGAGCAGCGGAGGACACCGTGCAGAAAGACACTACTTGCCCCATGCGCAGTGCTGATTTCCTCCCTCCAGACGGAGTAGCGAATAGGCTTCCTCGATCGGGGGGAGTATCAACTTGGCGCAGGAGACAGACGGCAGAGCGGGGTTCCTGGGGATCGAGGCGCGGCGCTGGGCAGCGTTTGGGGTTCTGATGGGATTCACCGTTGCTGCAGCAACTTGGGCATACACGGCGGCTGACAGTGGACGGAACCCCCGACTCGCCGCATGGCTCTATGCAGTGTCCGGAGTCCTGGTTCTTGTGTCCCTGGTCGTGCTTCTTTGGTCCTGGGCGAAGCGGCTTCGGGTGCGGCCCCCCGTCTACACCAAGCGGACCGCGCAAGCGGAGCCAGCTGACGAGACAACCCTTGCTGTTCACGCCGATCTGAGTGCCTTCTACCGAGGATTTGCAGAGCCCCCCTACTCACTGGCGACGCAGATTGCCGAGAAGGTGAACGAACGCTTCAGGGATAGCGACAAGCCCCTTGGTCGGGTGGTTGCCTGGCAGGCCGACGCGTGGCTCTTGCGTGAGGTCGAGATGGCTCAAACACATGTGGAACAAGCCCTTTTGGGCTGGGAGGAGTTTTTAGGGGATTCTCCTTCCGCAGCAGATCGCGAACGGCTCCGCCGACTGCTCTTTGGAAGGAAAGCGCCGACTGAACCGCAGGAGCCGTTCTGGGACTTCTTCTTTCAGTACTGGGCGCTAGTGGCGTGGATCGAGCACGGAGTAGCAGTCCTCGGAGAGGACATTCAACAGGTCCCTGACTACGGTCAGCTAAAGCGGCTTCATGATGACCTCGACCGGGAAGCACGGAGGTTGGGCGGGAGGCCAGAGATGGAGCGTTTCAGGGACAGCACAGGGATGCTGCGCCATCTTCCTTGAACTTCTAGTCAGTCCGACCCTAGGCTTGGCCGCATGCCACCCATTACCGCGTTTGCGTTCGTGGATGACTCAGGAGACATTGGCACACGCAGCTCGTCCAAGCAGAACCATTTCTCCCTAGGCGGGTTCTTCAGTCTCCCCAGCGACGATCATGCGCTTGCGGATTGCCTGGCCCAGATGCGCCTAGATTGTGGCTTTGGGTCGAAGCAGGAACTGCACTTCTCCAACTACGTGTCGAAGCACAGAACGACGCTCGCAACGGCTGTGGCAAGTGCTCCAATCCAGGCGTTCTCCGCTGTCCTTTGCAAGCGAGCAGGTCCCGAGAAGCGACCATGGCGTTCTGAGCACCTATACAACTGGATGATCAAGCTGGTACTCGAACGAGCGTCTTGGTACTTCCAAGGTGCAGGACTGCACGGGTCGATCACGTTCGCGCACCTCAAGGGATCTCGTCCCAAGCGAGCTCATGACTATGTGCGATTACTCCAAGAGCGCACCACCAGTATCAAGTGGGATTCACTACATCTCCCAATCCGCTTCTCAACCCCGGGCGTAGATGAGCGCCTTCAGATCGCAGACATCATCACTTCAGCAACAGGGCAGGCGTTTGAAGGTCCGGGCGAGGGACGTCCAACCGATCAGACGTATTGGCAAATCCTTCACCCGTGTCTGTGGCGCAGGTACGGCAAGCTGAAGACATATGGGTTGAAGGTGCAGCCACCCGTGAACGTAGACCCTCCCTGCCGTCAAGATTCGGGCCACGCCTGGGTCGCCCCGTTCTTCGCTCCGACATAGCACAAAGCGCCGGGCCTGCCTCCAGTCCGCCAAGGCGGCTGTGAGCGTTTTGATCCGCCCACCGACAGGTACCCGTGCGCTTTGTTGACTCCATTTTTACAGGAGAAAGTCCGATCTGCAACCCCCGCCGAGTCGCTGATCAAATCCTTGTCGCCAAAGGCCCCTGACCGACCAACCTGAGCAGCGTGTCTCTGAACAGGGCCCTCCGAGTGCTACTCAGCTCGTAAGGGTGACCGTCGGCGTTGCTTGATCGGTTAGGCCAAGTCCCTCGATCCAGTAGTCGATACCAGGGCGCAGCCCGATCATGTCCAACGCCGAATGCACCTGGACCAACCGCTCGACCCGATCGCGGTGTCCCTCTCCTGGCACGGGGAAGTGCAGCACGGCCCTGGCGTCCTCCACGTGAATGACGAGCTCGGGGAGGAAGTGGCGGATCCGAGCCAGGTCCATCATGTCGATGGAGTCCTTCAATCCGAACTCGATGCACAGACTCTCGGACTCCCGCACCAACTCCGTCGTTGCCATGATGCGTTTCCTACCCCGAGGCTCCCGTCCCAAGACGTACCGAAGGGCCAGTTCGCCACCCGCTGTTCCGGACGTCTCTGGCCCTAGCCCGAATTGGGGACGAACGGCCACCCTTAGCGTCGCTCTACCAGGAGAGGGTCGACCACCCAATGAAGGTTCGAGGGGAGCGACACAGGCGTTGGCTCCCTTCAGCGAAGTACGTCCCTGCATCTGGACCCACCGAGAGATTCGCGACGGCAACCCGCTGTCCTGATGAGGCCACGGATTCCACGCATACCCAAGACTGGCGGTGGAGCTTTCCTGCCGCGGTGTATCGCCCCACGCGGACGATCACGTCCTCTCCGTTCGCCTCCGACATCGATCCCCAGTCCAGGCCGGGTTCCTCCTTCCGCAGGAGAGCTCGTCTCTGTTCGGTCGCCGTGCCGAGATAGACACCGGTGGAGATCTTCAGCGCTTGCTCGGCTCGATAGGCGCTCATCACCCGTTGTCGGACCGCAGCAAGCTCCGCGGCGCGAGCGGCACCCCGGAACGCGCTCAGACCGATCCCAATCAGGATCCCGATCACCAAGAGCACCACGCCAAGTTCCACGAGGGAGAAACCCTCCTCCCGACTGGCGACGGCGGTGTGTCCATCTCCCATACCTAATCTTAGGTATCGGCACGTACCCCCTCCGCGTTAGAGGCCGTTGCTCGAGACAGCTACCCGATTTGCCGTGACCATGGATATCTAGGCAGGCGTCCCAGTTCTCGGGCCGGTGCCGGCGGGGCGTGTGAGGATCTCACCCGTCGATCTCTAGTCGAACGGCGACGCCGACGAGCGCCAGCACCCTGCGAAAGTCCCCATTCGTGTGACATGCAGACCACGGTCGCCCGGCGCCCTGCCTCGGTCCGCGTCAGATGCGCAGGCGCTCCACGGTGAGATGCCAGTCATCGAGCGTGAAGAGCGTGTCAGGTCCGGACACGGAGGCTTGCACCTTGACCCTATGGACCCCTGGGGCGAGTCCCCCAAGAGACCTCTCTACGGACAGGCTCTCGTATTCGAACTGGTAGAGGCCGCCCCGTGGACGAACTTCGCTTTGGTTGTCGGACCTAAGCTACGAGAAGGCGTCCGCCCGTCTCGGAGTGTTGCTGACGATCGGTCTGCACGTCAATAGGCGAGACATCGGGGTGGTGGGTCAGGTTGAGCGGGGACTCGGGAAGATCTAGAGCGACCCCACGCTGTCTTTGCCCGCACTCCGAAGCCAGCGTTGAGCTTCTTGACCAACACGCAAAGTCAGCGTGGCGTCCACGCTGGCGCTAGATTCCTCAGTACGTCCAGCACGCCCGAGAGGGCCGGGCCTGCCTCTTCCACAGCCGACACGTCGACCTCGATCGTGGGCGGACTCACGGCTGCGCTCGGCATCGCGTTCCTGGCTGCCCGCGAAGGTCTAGAGATCTAGCGAGGCGAGCACGATGAGGCTTCTCTATAGCTGATGATGCAGCTGCTTCACGATCTCGTCCGGGACGACGTACATGATGCTCCCGTTTTCC
>JBBECT010000001.1 GCA_040881665.1 Actinomycetota bacterium | reverse complement strand
CGTGCCGATGTTGACGTGCGGCTTGTTCCGCTCGAACTTCTGCTTGGACATGCTCTGCGTTCCTCTCCTCTATTCCCCGCGTACCCGGGCGACGATCTCTTCGGCGATGTTCTTCGGGACCTCGGCGTAGGACTGCAGCTGCATCGGCGAGTGCGACGCGCGGCCCTGCGTGCGGGACCGCAGCTCGGTCGCGTACCCGAACAGCTCTGCGAGCGGCACGAACACCTTGATCGACTTCTGGCCGCCGCGCTCGTCGATCTGCTCGACACGTCCCCGGCGAGCGGTCACGTCTCCCATCACATCCCCCATGAAGTCCTCGGGCGTGATCACCTCGAAGCCCATCACGGGCTCGAGCAGCACGGGGGTGGCGCGCTTGGCCGCCTCTTTCAGGGCCATCGAACCGGCGATCTTGAACGCCATCTCCGAGGAGTCGACGTCGTGGTAGCTGCCGTCGACGAGCGTGGCGCGGATGTCGACGAGCGGGTAGCCCGCGAGGATGCCGCCTTCCGCGGCCTCCTGGATGCCGGCGCCGACCGGTCCGATGTACTCGCGTGGGATCGAACCTCCGACGATCTTGTTCACGAACTCGAAGCCGCCGCCTTCGCCGGTGGGCTCGAGATCGATGTACACGTGACCGAACTGGCCGCGGCCACCGGTCTGGCGCACGAAGCGCGCCTCGACCTTGTGCACGGCCTTGCGGATCGTCTCGCGGTAGGCCACCTGCGGCTTCCCGACGTTGGCGTCGACGCTGAACTCACGCTTGAGGCGGTCGACGATGATGTCGAGGTGGAGCTCGCCCATGCCCGAGATCACGGTCTGGCCGGTCTCGTCGTCGAACTTCACGACGAAGGTGGGGTCCTCGTCCGAGAGCTTCGCGAGGCCGGTGCCCAGCTTGTCCTGGTCGGCCTTCGTCTTCGGCTCGACCGCGACCGAGATCACGGGGGTGGGGAAGCTGATCGCCTCGAGCACGATCGACTCGGCGGGGTCGCAGATCGTGTCGCCGGTCTTCGCCTGCTTGAGCCCGACGACCGCGACGATGTCACCGGTGAACGCGGCGTCCTTGTCCTCGCGGTGGTTCGCGTGCATCTGCAGGATGCGCCCGATCCGCTCCTTGCGGTCTTTCGTCGAGTTGAGGACGTGGGTTCCGGACTTCAGGACGCCCGAGTACATGCGCATGTAGGTGAGGCGGCCGACGTAGGGGTCGGACATGATCTTGAAGGCGAGGGCGGAGAAGGGCTCGGTGTCTTCGGGCTTGCGGATCAGCTCGTGATCGGGGCCGTTCGGCCGATGTCCGACCACCGGGGCTACGTCGGTCGGCGCCGGCAGGTAGTGAACGATCGCGTCGAGCAACAGCTGGACGCCCTTGTTCTTGAAGGCGGACCCGCACAGCACCGGAACGCCGTGCGCCTCGAGGGTCGCCTTGCGGATCGCGGTCTGGAGCTCCTCCTTCGAGGGCTCCTGTTCCATCACGAACTTCTCCATCAGCGACTCGTCGACCTCGGCGAGCTTCTCGAACAGCTCGTGGCGGGCGGCCTTCGCGCGATCGAGGTACTCGTCGGGGATCGGGACGTCCTTCCAGTCCTCGCCCATCTCGCCCTCCCAGTAGTGGGCGTTGAAGGCGACGAGGTCGATCACCCCGTGGAAGTCGGCCTCGGTGCCCCAGGGAAGATGCAGGACGAGCGGGTTGGCCGCGAGGCGGTCGACGATCATCTCGACCGTGCGCTCGAAGTTGGCACCGGTGCGGTCCATCTTGTTCACGAAACAGATGCGGGGAACGTCGTAGGTGTCGGCCTGGCGCCACACGGTCTCGGACTGGGGCTCGACCCCGGCGACGGCGTCGAACACCGCGACCGCGCCGTCGAGCACCCGGAGCGACCGCTCGACTTCGACCGTGAAGTCGACGTGGCCGGGCGTGTCGATGATGTTGATCCAGTGGCCCTTCCACTGGCACGTGGTGGCCGCCGAGGTGATCGTGATGCCGCGCTCGCGCTCTTGGACCATCCAGTCCATCGCCGCGGTTCCCTCGTGGACCTCGCCGATCTTGTATGCCTTGCCGGTGTAGTAGAGGATCCGCTCGGTCGTGGTCGTCTTGCCCGCGTCGATGTGGGCCATGATCCCGATGTTGCGGGTCAGGGCGAGCGGGAACTCCCGGAGAACGAGGTCCTTGCTGGACCCTCCGGACTGACGTCCCTTGATCTCTTCCGCTGCCTCAGCCACGATCACCACCGGTAATGCGCGAACGCCTTGTTCGCCTCGGCCATCTTGTGCATGTCTTCACGGCGTTTGACCGACCCGCCCTGCCCGGTCGATGCGTCCATGATCTCGGCGACCAGCCGGTCGGACATCGAGTTCTCGCGGCGGGCGCGCGCGAAGTTCACGAGCCAGCGCAGCGCGAGCGTGTTCCCACGACTCGGACGTACCTCGACGGGCACCTGGTAGTTGGCACCACCGACGCGCCGAGAGCGCACCTCGAGCATCGGGCGGACGTTCTCGACGGCCTTCTTCAGCGTGATCACCGGGTCGTTCGCGGTGCGCTCGCTGATCTGTTCGAGGGCCTTGTAGACGATCCGCTCGGCGGTGTTCTTTTTGCCGGCGAGCAGGACCTTGTTGATCAACTGGGTGACCAGCGGGTTCTGGTAGACCGGGTCGGGAGCGGTCTCACGACGGAACGCAGGGCCACGGCGAGGCATCGGTTATTCGCCCCCTCGCTTCGCGCCGTAACGCGAACGAGCCTGCTTACGTTCGCGGACCCCTGCGGTATCGAGGGTGCCACGGACGATCTTGTAGCGAACGCCCGGCATGTCCTTCACGCGGCCGCCGCGGACGAGGACGATCGAGTGCTCCTGGAGGTTGTGGCCCTCGCCGGGGATGTACGCGGTTACCTCGATGCCGCTGTTGAGCCGAACGCGCGCGACCTTCCGCAGCGCGGAGTTCGGTTTCTTCGGGGTCGCCGTGTACACGCGCGTACAGACGCCCCGCCGCTGCGGCGAGTTCTTCAGCGCGGGGGCCTTGCTCTTCTTGCGCGGCCGTTGGCGGCCGCTGCGAACCAGCTGTTGGATCGTAGGCATAGGTCTTCCGTGGTCGGTCGTGCACGTTTCGGGGCCTTCCGAACGAGAAGCCGGACCGTGCGGGCCCGGCTTCCAGGGACGACGACGAGCGCTGTCAAACGCGCGGTACGTCCCTTGGGAACCCCCTCGGACAACTCGGATCCGCGGACAACAACTGCCCGCGAGGCGCGGTGGACAAGGCTACTAGGCACGGAACCCGACCGTCAACGCGACGGAGGGCTCCGTCGCAGGTCGTACGGCACGAACGGGCGTCCGGTCCCCCGTCTGGGTTAGGCTACCCGACCTATGCGTGGCCCGACGAGCTCTCCCAGATCGCACCGAGCGCTGATCGCCGTCGCGATCGCGTGCCTGGTCGTGTTGTCGGGACCCGTGGGCACCTCGGGGGCGAGTCCGGAGACCGATCTTCGACGGCTGATCAACATGGATCGGAAACAGCGCGACCTGCGGCCCCTGAAGGGCGCCCGGAAGGCCGACCGGCTCGCGGAGCAGCACAGCCGCCGGATGGCACGGTCAGAGCAGATTTCTCCTTCGCGCAACCTTCCGAGGAAGCTGGAGAATCGCGGGTACCGGTTCCGGTCGTGGGCCGAGAACGTGGGGTGCCACCGCTCGGTGCGACGGTTCCACCGCGCGACGATGCGCCGCCGGTCCTCGCGGAAGAACGTCCTCGGCCCGCGGTTCCGCCGGGTCGGGATCGGGGTCGCCCGCACCCCCGCGGATCCCGACGTGTGCAACGGCGCCACCGTCTGGGTCACCGAGATCTTCTTCGGCTGAGCGGAGGTGCGCGCGCGTGGTGCGCGTGGTGCGCGTGGTGCGCGTGGCGCGGGTCCCGGGTGCGGTAGCGTCCCGGGCGTGTCCCGCGTCTCCTCGGATCTGCGCGCCCTCCGCTCCCTCGCCGAGCGTGCCGCCCGGCGCGGCGGAGAGGTGGTCCGTAGCGGAGCCGGCGAGCGCGCCGCCGAGGACAAGGGTGCCGGGGACTACGTGACCGAGGTCGACCGGGCCTCCGAGCGGGCGATCCTCGATCTGCTCGCGGCCGAGACCCCCGACGTGCAGGTGCTCGCCGAGGAGGACGGTGGGCGGGCGGGAGGAGTGGACGAGGATCGCTACTGGGTGGTCGATCCCCTCGACGGAACGACGAACTTCGTCCACGGCTTGCCCTTGGTCGGGGTGTCGGTCGCGCTCGTGGACGAGGGACGCCCCCTCGTCGGAGCGATCCACGCGCCGTTCCTCGAGGAGACCTGGGTTGCGGCACGCGGCGAAGGAGCGTTCGGGCTCCGGGAGGGTGCCCGTGAGGAACCGGTTCGTCTGCGCGTGTCGACGCGGCCCCCGAACCGAGCCGTCGTGGGAACGGGGTTCCCGTTCCGTCGGAAGGACCTGCTGCCCGAGTACCTGCAGGTGTTCCGCTGGGCGCTGACTCGGTTCGAGGATCTACGACGCCCCGGCGCCGCTGCGCTGGATCTCGCGTGGGTGGCCGCGGGCGTGTTCGACGGGTTCTTCGAGTTGGCGCTGTCGACGTGGGACGTGGCCGCGGGCGGTCTGCTGATCGAGGAGGCCGGTGGCGTGGTGACCGATTGGAACGGCGGTGGCGACTGGCTGGCCGGGAACATCGTCGCCGGTCCGCCCGCCGTGCACGAAGAGCTGATGGAGCTCACCCGGGCCGAGTGATCGCGCGTGCGATCTCGCGATTCAGTCGTCCCACTGCCAGGCCGCGACCGACGGCCTGTTCCACAGCTGCTCGATCGTCCGCACGTACGCGCGGAGCAGGTGCGCGAGTTCGTCACGCCGGGGATCGCCGAGGCGTGCGGCGATCAACCGCTCGAACCAGAGGATCTGCTCCTCGGCGCGCTTGCGCACCGCCTCTCCTCGCTTGGTGATGGCCACGACGTTCGCGCCACGGCCGTCGTAGGCGGGGTGGAGTCGCACGAGGCCGGCACGTTGCATGCGCCGGAGTGATGCGTGCATCGATTGGCGGCTGATGCCGGAGGCGCAGGCGAGGTGGGCGGGCGGCACCTCGCCGAGGCGGGCCACGTCGGTGAGCGCGAGGAACTGGGCCATCGTGATGTCCAGATCCCTGAAGATGTCCCGAAGGGCCGCCTCGTTCGCCCCGATCGCGTGATGGAACAGCCACGTGAGCCGATCGTGGGGGCGGCGGCTCGGGGTCGGAGGGTCGGTCCCGGTGGCAGGGGTGCTAGGGGTTTCCATGGCGCTGATGCCTCCCTCCGGCGGCCGGCGCGTGCGTCAACCGCCTTACGACTGGGGGGAGGAGCTATTTCGGAGAACGCGTCAGCCCCCTTACGACTCGAGGCTGCTGTGGATCGGACGAAAGCGTCAACCCCCTGACGGTTCGTCAGGCAGCTGACGCGAGCGCGCCTCACTGCGGGACGGTTCGTCAGGCAGCTGACGCGAGCGCGCCTCACTGCGGGACGGTTCGTCAGGCAGCTGACGTCATCGCGAGCAACAGAGCAGGGTCAAGTCGTCAGGCAGCTGACGTCATCGCGAGCAACAGAGCAGGGTCAAGTCGTCAGGCAGCTGACGATGAACCGGAGCGAAGCATCGCACGCGGCACCGACACGCCCGAGCGCACCGCGACCCTACGCCGCCGCGCCGCCGCGCCTACGAGCGCTTCTCCTTGTCGGCGCCGGCCGGCACGGGCGTCGGCCCACCGCCACCGAGCATCTCCTCGGCCTGCTCGCGGGTGATCGAACCGACCGCACCCACCGGAGCCTGCTCGCCGTCGACGGCGGCCAGCTCGGCCAGCTCCTTCTGACGAGCGAGCCAGTACTCGGGGATCGCGTCCGGGTCGATCTTCACCTGGATGTTGCGGTAGCGGCTCATGCCCGTCCCGGCGGGGATCAGCTTGCCGATGATCACGTTCTCCTTCAAACCCAGCAGCGGGTCCGACTTGGCGCTGATCGCCGCGTCGGTGAGCACCTTCGTCGTCTCCTGGAACGACGCCGCCGCCAGCCACGAGTCCGTCGCGAGCGACGCCTTCGTGATCCCGAGCAGCATCGGCCGCGCGCTGGCGGGCGTGCTCCCGTTCTCGACGATCTCGGCGTTGGTCTCCTCGAACCGCTTGCGGTCGACCACGTCCGCGGGCAGGAACTCCGTGTCGCCCGGCTCGATGATCGCCACCTTGCGCAGCATCTGCCGCACGATCAGCTCGATGTGCTTGTCGTGGATCGTCACGCCCTGCGACCGGTACACCTGCTGGACCTCGTCCGTGAGGTGGACCTGCAGCGCCTGGACGCCCTCGACGCGCAGCTTCTCGTGCGGGTTCACCGAACCCTCGATCAGCTGTTGGCCGACCGAGACCTCTTCGCCGTCGCTCACGAGCAGCCGGGCGCGGAGCGAGACCTCGTACTGGACCTGCTCTCCGTCGTCGGCCGTAACCGTGATCTTGCGGACCTTCTTCTCGTCGTCGTCCTCGATCGCGACGACACCGGACAGCTCGGTGATCTGCGCCTCACCCTTGGGCTTGCGGGCCTCGAACAGCTCGACCACGCGGGGCAGACCGTGGGTGATGTCCTCTCCCGCGACGCCACCGGTGTGGAACGTCCGCATCGTCAGCTGGGTGCCCGGCTCGCCGATCGACTGCGCGGCGATGATCCCGACCGCCTCACCGATCTCGACGAGACGTCCCGTCGCCAGGTTGCGGCCGTAACACGCCTGGCAGACGCCGACCTCGGCCTCGCAGGTCGTGACCGACCGGCACAGGACCTCGCCGACCCCGGCCTCGACCAGCTTCTCCATGACCTCGTCGTCGACCTCGGTTCCGGCATCGGCGACCTTCTTGCTGCCGACCTTCACCGGCTCGGCGATCACGCGACCGTAGATCGAGGTCTCGACGTGCGCGGCGCGCACGCTCGTTCCGTCGGGCTTGGTGACCGTCACCGTCACGGGGATCCCGCGGTCCGAGCCGCAGTCCTCCTCGCGGATGATCAGTTCCTGCGAGACGTCGACCAGGCGTCGGGTCAGGTAGCCCGAGTCGGCGGTTCGCAGCGCGGTGTCGGCCAGGCCCTTGCGGGCACCGTGCGTCGAGATGAAGTACTCGAGCACCGACAGACCCTCGCGGAAGTTCGCCTTGATCGGGCGCGGGATGATCTCACCCTTCGGGTTGGCGACGAGCCCGCGCATCCCCGCGAGCTGACGGATCTGCATGATGTTCCCGCGAGCACCCGAGTTGGCCATCATGAAGATCGGGTTCGTCTTGGAGAACCCGGCCTCCATCGCGTCCTTGACCTCGTCGGTGGCCTGCGTCCAGATCTCGATCAGCTCTTGACGACGCTCGTCGTCGGTGATGATGCCGCGCCGGAACTGCGTCTCGACCTTCGACGCCTTCTTCTCCTGCTCGTCGAGGATCGACTGCTTGGCGGGCGGCGTCGTCACGTCCTCGATGCCGACCGTGACACCGGCACGCGTCGCGTAGTGGAACCCGAGATTCTTCAGGTTGTCGAGGATCTCCTCGGTGACCGCGCGGTCGTAGGCGCGCACGCTCTCGTCGACGTAGCTCTGCACGTCGCCCTTGAGCACGTGTAGGTCCTTGAACTCGAACGAATCCGGGAACGCGCCGTTGAACAGCACGCGGCCCACCGTCGTCTCGATCAGCGGGATGCGACCCGAGTCGGCGTCGAAGCCCTCCGGAACGAGCTCGGCCGGCAGAGCCTTGCCCGGCAGACGGATCTTGATCACGTCGTGCAGTCCCACGACGTGGGAGTCGAGCGCCATCATCGCCTCGTCGACCGAGCCGAACCGCGGGATGTCCTCGTCTTTGGCCGGACGGTCCCCGTCGATCGTCAGGTAGTAGATCCCGAGCACCATGTCCTGGGTCGGGGTCGCGATCGGACGGCCGTGCGCGGGCGAGAGGATGTTGTTGGTCGACAGCATCAGGATCCGCGCCTCGGCCTGCGCTTCGGCCGACAGCGGCACGTGCACCGCCATCTGGTCGCCGTCGAAGTCCGCGTTGAACGCGGTGCACACGAGCGGGTGGATCTGGATCGCCTTGCCCTCGACGAGCACCGGCTCGAACGCCTGGATCCCGAGACGGTGCAGCGTGGGCGCGCGGTTCAGCATCACCGGGTGCTCACGGATCACATCTTCGAGCACGTCC
This sequence comes from Actinomycetota bacterium, assembly GCA_040881665.1. Classification (NCBI taxonomy): domain Bacteria; kingdom Bacillati; phylum Actinomycetota; species Actinomycetota bacterium. The sequence goes on along the minus strand of JBBECT010000001.1, from coordinate 232 downwards.
CAGACCTGCGGCCGGGCGCGCTCGACCATCCGCTTGGCGCTCTTGATGTTCTGCGCCAGCGCCTGATCGACGAGCCGCTTCATCACGAACGGCTTGAACAGCTCGAGCGCCATCTGCTTGGGGAGTCCGCATTGGTGCAAGCGGAGCTCGGGCCCGACGACGATCACCGAACGACCGGAGTAGTCGACGCGCTTGCCGAGCAGGTTCTGACGGAACCGGCCCTGCTTGCCCT